>CAYNYN010000244.1:0-2558 GCA_964401445.1 uncultured Saprospiraceae bacterium
TGCAGCGAAATACCGCCCGTCATTCCCGAGCCCACCGGCCCCACCGGCACCAACGACCTCGAGAACCAGCAGCGCCAGGTGCTGATCGAGGAGTTCACCGGCGTGCGCTGCGTCAACTGCCCTGCGGGCAGTGCGTTCATCCAGGACCTGCTGGCGTTGCACGGTCCGCGTCTGGTGGCGGTGTCGATCCATGCGGGCGAGTTTTCCTATCCGTACAATGACAGCCAGTACAACTTCCAGACGCCCGAGGGCGACCAGATCCTCAACTACGTGGGCCAGCCCTTCGGCTATCCCAGCGCCGTGATCGACCGCAAGCTGTTCGATGGCGAGGCCACGCTGCAGGTGGGCAAGGGCTCGTGGGCCGGATACATCGAGCAGGAGAAAGCCCACCCGCCCCGGGTGAAGATCGGACTGGCAGCCGACTGGCAGGCTGCCGCACGCCAGCTCGCCGTGGACGTGACCGTCCTGGCTGCCGACAACGTCAGCGCCGACGACATCCGCCTCACGGTGCTCCTCACCGAAGACGGCATCGTGGACGTACAGGAGACGCCCGACGGCAAAGACCCCAACTATGTGCACAAGCACGTCTTCCGCACCACGCTCACGCCCGCGCTGGGCGAGTCGCTGGGACCGGCCCTCACGGCCGGACAAACGCTCAACCGCTCCTACACCTTCACCATGCCCGACCTGTGGGTAGCCGAAAACTGCCACGTGGTGGCCTTCGTCCACCTCGACGGCGCCAGCAAGGAGGTGCTGCAAGCACATCAGGTGGCGGTAGTGGAGTGAGGGTGAGCCGCCATGCGGGCAGGGATGAGGAAAAAGTGAAGTGCCTCTTTGCGCGTCGTGGACGCCACTTTGCCCGTAGATGAAAAATGGCCGGGGGTGCAGCTCCCCCGGCCATTTGGTTTTTCAAAACGCAATTTTTCCGTCACAGAGTTTCACAGTGTACACACAGAGCGCCACTGAGTGTGGTGGAATCGGGTGAATCGGTGCAACCGGCTGAATCGAATACTCGGTTCTTCGGCTCCCCGATTTCCTCTTTGACAAACGCTCAACGCTACACGCTCAACCCTCAACCCTCTCATATATGGATGGCGCGGTTGTCGGTGGCGGCCAGGGCCGCTTCCTTGAACGCTTCGGTGAAGGTGGGGTGGGCATGGCAGATGCGGCCGGCATCCTCTGCCGAGGCGCGGAACTCCATGAGCGCCACTGCTTCGGCGATCATGTCGGCGGCGCGCGGGCCTACCATGTGCACGCCCAGGATCTCGTCGGTCTCCTTGTGTGCCAGCACCTTGACCATGCCGTCGGTATCCATGCTGGCGCGGGCGCGACCCGAGGCCTTGAAGGGAAACTTGCCCACCTTGTAGGGGATGCCGGCTTCCTTGAGCTCGGGCTCGGTCTTGCCCACGCTGGCCACCTCGGGCCAGGTATAGACCACGCCGGGAATGAGGTTGTAGTCGATATGGGGCTTCTGGCCGGCGATGGTCTCGGCCACGAAGATGCCCTCTTCTTCGGCCTTGTGCGCCAGCATGGGGCCGCGGATGACGTCGCCGATGGCGTAGATGCCCGGCACGTTGGTCTCGAGGTGGTCGTCCACCACCACGCGCCCCTTCTCGTCGGTCTGCACGCCCGCCTTGTCGAGGCCCAGCCCTTCGGTGAAGGGGCGGCGACCGATGGCCACGAGGCAGTAGTCGGCCTTGATCTCGAATGACTCGTCCTTGTCGCGCGGCTGCACCGTCACCGTCACGCTGCGGCTGGTGGCCTTGACGGTCTGCACGGCGTGCTTGAGGTGGAAGGTGAAGCCCAGCTTCTTCAGCGAGCGCATCAGCTCCTTGCTGCAGTCGGGGTCCATGGTCGGGATGATGCGGTCCATGTACTCGACCACCTCGATCTCGGTGCCCAGACGGGCGAACACGCTGCCCAGCTCCAGGCCGATGACGCCGCCGCCCACGATGACCATGCGCTTGGGCACCTTGGTGATGTTGAGCGCCTCGGTGCTGGTGATGACGCGCTTCTTGTCGTAGTTGAAGGCGGCCGGCACGATGGGCTTGGAGCCCGTGGCGATGATCACCTTGTCGGCTTCGAGCACCTCGGTGCTGCCGTCTTCTTTGGCCACCTGGATCTTCTTCGGCTCGAGGAAAGAGCCGTAGCCGTGGTGGACGTCGATCTTGTTTTTGTTCATCAAAAACTCGACGCCCTTCACCGTCTGCGACACCACCTCGTTCTTGCGCTGCACCATGCGCTCCAGGTCCACCGTCAGGTCCTTGAGGCCGATGCCGTGCGCCTCGAACTTCTCTTTGGCAGCGTGGTAGTGCTCCGTGGAGTCGAGCAGGGCCTTGGAGGGGATGCAGCCTACGTTGAGGCAGGTGCCGCCCAGCGTGGGGTACCGCTCGATGATGGCAGTCTTCATGCCGAGCTGGGCACAGCGAATGGCACCTACATAGCCGCCCGGGCCCGAGCCTATGACGATCACATCGTATTTCTTCGACATCAGTCTGGTTTTTTGATTCGGGAATGAGAATACTCGTTGCGAAATGGTTGAGCCTGACGCGTGACGA
>CAYNYN010000244.1:2658-6003 GCA_964401445.1 uncultured Saprospiraceae bacterium
TAAGTTTCCATCGTCCAGCGTCCATCGTCTCTTTGCAGCAGCAAAAGAACAGCGGTTTGGCCAAATATCCTAAAGGGCGACGGCACCGGCCGCCGCCCTTCGGGGGTGAATATTGTCATTTTGCTTGTCGCCAACGCTGCCCGGCCTCAGAACAGCTTGCCCTGCTTGCCGCCGTCCACCTCGAACTCGATGGTGGCGCCGGGCTTGAGCTTTTCGGATGACGAGTCGGCTTCGGGCGCCGTGCTACTGGCGTTCTCGTTGGCGGCATCCACGGCTTTTACGGAAGTGAGCTTGCCGTCGTGCAGCTTGTTGCCCAGCGCTTTCCAGCCCTTGACGTCGATGAAGTCGGCCAGGTCCACCTGCTCGCTCTTCGTCTTTTTGCCGTCGCGATACTTCACTTCCACCACGGGCTGCGGCGCGGTGGTGGCGTAGTAGAGGGTCGAGCTGCGGTGCTCGGTGATGAAGGGGTAGCGCTCGCCGGTGCGCGTGGCCTCGATGCGGAAGCGCTTGACGAGGGTGCGCTTGCGCTCGCCGTCGTAGTACACGGCGCTGACCACGGCCTCGGGATCAAATTTGCCGATCCACACCAGGCTGGGCGCGTCGTAGTGGTTGAGCAGGTCGAAGTCGGTGATTTCGTAGGTGCCATTCTTGTAGATGGCCAGGATCTGGTCGCCGGTGTCGAAGGCACCCAGGTAGATGCCGCGCTCCTCGGTGTTGAGGCGGCCGCTCACCTCGTCCATCCACACCTCGATGGCGCCGAGGGTGGACTGCCCCACCTCCTTCTGCACCACCTTGCGCACGGGGAACTTGGTGACCATGTTGCCGCGCGCGCCGCGCCCCTTGATGGCCAGCTCGCCGAAGTCGAAGTCGAACACCTTCTTGCGGGCGCGGCAGCCCTGCGTCAGGTGGATGGTCACCACTTCCGACTCGCCGTTGGGGTGGGCCGAGAAGTAGTGCACCTTTGAGCCTTTGGCGCCGGTGGTGAGGTCGTACTCGCGGTCGCGCGTGATGGCCGTCACCTGGAAGCGCTTGGCGTACGTGCGCCCCGAGGCGCCGTCCACGTAGAGCAGGTGGTAGGTGGTGCGGTCGTCGCCCCTTTTCCACACGCCCACGTGGATGATGCCCTTGCCCACGAAGGTCTTTTCCGCATTGCGCGTCACGATCATCTTGCCGTCCTTGCGGAACACGATGATGTCGTCCAGGTCGGAGCACTCGCAGATGAACTCGCCCTCGCCTTTCTTGAGGCCGTAGCCGATGAAGCCCTCCTTGAAGTCGGCGTAGAGCTTGACGTTGTTGGCGGCCACCTGCGCCGCCTCGATGGCCTCGAAAGAGGTAATCTGGGTGCGGCGCTCGCGCCCCTTGCCGTACTTGGTCAGCAGGTGCTCGTACCACTTGATGGTGTATTCGGTGAGGTGCGCGAGGTTGTGGCGCACCTCTTCGAGCTCCTGCTCGAGCTGGCGCAGCAGCTCGTCGGCCTTGAACGAGTTGTATTTCGAGATGCGCTTGATCCTGATCTCGGTCAGCCGCACAATGTCGTCTTCGGTGATGTCGCGCTGCAGGCGCAGGCGCTTGTCCGAAGCCTTGGGTTTGTCGGAGGGGGTGGCCACGTACTTCTTCAGCTCGCGCGGGATCACCTCCAGCACCTCCTCCCACGACTCGCACTCTTCGATCTCGTGGTAGATGCGGTTTTCGATGAACACCTTTTCGAGGCTGGCGAAGTGCCACTTCTCGAGCAGCTCGTGCTGGCGGATCTCCAGCTCCTGCTGCAACAGGTTGCGCGTGTGGTCCACGGCATGGCGCAGCAGCGTGCTGACGTTGGTGAAGACGGGCTTGTCGTCGATGATGACGCAGGCGTTGGGCGAGATGCTCACCTCGCAATGGGTGAAGGCGTACAGCGCGTCGATGGTCACGTCGGGCGACACGCCCGAAGCCAGCTCGATGAGCACCTCCACCTCGGCGGCGGTGTTGTCCACCACCTTTTTGATCTTGATCTTGCCCTTGTCGTTGGCCTTGATGATGCTGTCGATAAGCGCGTCGGTCGTCACGCCGTAGGGCAGGTCGCGGATGGCCAGCGTGTTTTTGTCCACCTTCTCGATGCGCGCCCGCACCTTGACGCGCCCGCCGCGCTCGCCGTCGTTGTAGTCGCTCACGTCGATGAGGCCGCCCGTGTCGAAGTCGGGGTAGAGCTTGAAGCTCTTGCCTTCCAGGTAGCGGATGGCCGCCTTGCACAGCTCCACGAAGTTGTGGGGCAGGATGCGCGTGGACAGACCCACGGCGATGCCTTCGGCGCCCTGCGCCAGCAGCAGCGGAAACTTGACCGGCAGCGTGACGGGCTCCTTCTTGCGGCCGTCGTAGGAGAGCTGCCAGCGCGTCGTCTGCGGGTTGAACACCACCTCCTTGGCAAAGGGCGTCAGGCGCGCCTCGATGTATCGGGGTGCCGCCGCGCTGTCGCCCGTGCGGGGGTCGCCCCAGTTGCCCTGCGTGTCGATGAGCAGCCCTTTCTGGCCCAGGTTGACCAGCGCGTCGCCGATGGCGGCGTCGCCGTGCGGGTGGTACTGCATCGTATGACCAATGATGTTGGCCACCTTGTGGTAGCGCCCGTCGTCCATCTGGTACATCGAGAACAGCACGCGCCGCTGTACCGGCTTCAGGCCGTCCTCGACGGCCGGCACCGCCCGCTCGAGGATCACGTACGAGGCATAGTCCAGGAAGTAGTCCTGGTACATGCCGTTGAGCGTCAGCACGCGTTCGCCGTTCTGGTTTTCGAAGTGCAGCGCCTCGGTGGGCTGTTTGTTTGCTTTTGCCATATGTGTGCTTTGCTTACGGTGCGGCCCGCCCGGGGCCATCCTCTTCACTCAAGCCCGCGAAGTTAGTTTTTGTTCTTGCCTTTCGGCAAATGGCACCCGCCTGTCGCCTTTTGCCCGAAAGGGCAAGCAGGGCGGAAAGTCCTTTCCCCTACCTCAAGTTGTTTTTTGCTGTCGCAAAAATAAAAACATTTTGTTTTAAACAAATCGACAGCCTCGGGCTGCTACGGAAAATCATCGGCTGTTCGTTTCGCAGGCCTGCGCGGGAGGAGCAGTTTTCCGTGGTTGAGGGTTGAGCGTGTAGCGTTGAGGGTTTCAGTTGGAAGTTTGGTGTTTGAAGTTGATTTGCCGTGTCGTGAAAATGCGACTTGTGTGTCTATTGTCATCGTCCATCGTCGCGAGCGCAGCGAGCCATTCACCGCAGCTTTCAGACGCATTTTTTGTACCACAGAGTTTGCCAGAGTACACACAGGGCCACCGAGTTTGGTGCGATCGGGTGAATCGGCGGAACCGGTCGAATCGGTGCTTGCTCGCTCATGCA
>CAYNYN010000245.1:0-3276 GCA_964401445.1 uncultured Saprospiraceae bacterium
TTCAGCTTGTCGGCAAACATCTTGCGGAACTTGCGCACCTTGGGGTTGATGACGATCTGGCAATAGGGCTGGTTGGGGTTGTTGCGGAAGTACTCCTGATGGTAGTCTTCGGCCGGGTAGAAGGCGTTGAAGGGGCTGATCTCGGTGACGATGGGGTCGTCCCAGAGGGTGGGCGCAAACTCGGCCTTGAGGCGCTCGGCAATGGCTTTCTGCTCCTCGTCGTGGTAGAAGATGACCGAGCGGTACTGCGTGCCCACGTCGTTGCCCTGGCGGTTGAGCGTGGTGGGGTCGTGCGTGGCGAAGAACACCTTCACCAGGTCTTCGTAGCTGATCTCGGCGGGGTCGTACCACACCTGCACCACCTCGGCATGGCCCGTGGTGCCCGTGCACACCTGCCGGTAGGTGGGGTTGGGCACGTGCCCGCCCGAGTAGCCGGACACGACCTTGTACACGCCTTTGAGCTCTTCGAAAATGGCTTCGGTACACCAGAAGCAGCCACCACCGAAGGTGGCCACCTGCAAGCCTTCGGGCATTTGCTTTTCCATGGCTTTCGTTTGTTTGGAGGCAGACTGCTGCCCTGCGCACGACCAGGCGGTCAGCGACAACAGCAGCACGAGCGGCAATACGGACAGGCGATACATCACTCGAATCCTTTTTCTTTCAGAATGCGGCGCGCCTTTTCGGCTTTTTCCTTGCGGGCATACAGCTCGGCCTCGCCCAGCGCCGGGATGGCCGAGTCGGGCTTGTTGAGGATGTGGCTCTCGATGCCGTGCTGCTTGAGCACGTCTTCGGCCAGCTTCACCTGCAGCAGGTCGGTCGAGCGGTAGATGCATTCCCAGTCTTTGTGGCTCATGCGTGTGTTTTTTCAGCTTTCGCAAAACGGGGCCCTGCGCCGCTACGGCCGATGCCGCGCCTCGACGAGGATGTCGGTTCCAAGATAGCGATTGTCGCGGTTGGTGAACCAGTGGCGTTTGCGCGGCAAGCGCACCCCGTCCACCGTCAGCTCGTCCTCGAAGAGGATGAACTCGCCATCGCCGGCCGCCTCGTCGTGATAGAAACGACAACCCAACAGCGCAAATGTTTGCGGGTCGAAGTAAAAATACCACACGTCGGTGCCTACCTCGGGCGGGTAGGTGACGCGCACGCGCAGGCAGGGCCGGTCGTTGAAGCGCTCCACTGCCACGCGCGCATCGATGCGGGTGCCCGGATCCTGCAGGGTCATGGGCAGGCCCCACAGGTAGTCGTAGTAGTTGCGCAGCAGGGTGGTGCGCGCGCAGTCGGGGCGGTAGCGCTCGGCCTCTTCGGCGCTCAGCTTTTTGCGGCCGTCGAGCGAAAAGGTGCACGTACCGTCGGCAGCCAGACGGCGCACGAGCCGGTGGCCGTCCGTTTTTTGCGAAAGCAGGAAGGTGCCCTTTCGGAAATCGAAGTGCAGCGCGGTGTGGCGACTGCTGCGGCCCGGCCGCGTCTCTTCGAGCGTCAGTTGCCAGCGTCCTTGCCCCCACGCGCCTTGCGGGTCGTGGCGGGCAATGGACTGGCGCACGACGGCTTCGCCTTGCGGCAAACGGGACCCGAGGGACTGGCCTGCCGCAGGCCACACCCCCGTCGTGAGCATCAGCAGGATGGCTATGGCATGTGTCTTCATGCGGGCAAGATACGCCAGCGCAACACGCTCAGGAAGCATTTGCCGAAAGGCAAAGGTGTATCAGCCCCCGGTTTCGGCCTACCTTTGGCCCACACCAAAACGACCACTCATGGAAGAAGAATCGGTGATCAGGGAGTTGCTCGACGTGATGCCGCAGCAGGGGCGCGTCGAGTGGGTCAGCACGCGGCCCCGGCGCCGCCAGCCGCCCGTGCCGGCCGAGGCAGTGCAGGTGACGCCCGAGGAGGGGCTCGTGGGCGACCACTATGCGGGGCGCAGCGGCAAGCGCCAGGTGACGCTCATCCAGGGCGAGCACCTCGACGCGGTGGCCTCCATCCTCGGCCGCGACCGCATCGACCCGGCCCTCACCCGCCGCAACATCGTGGTGCGCGGCATCAACCTGCTGGCGCTCAACGGGCGCCGCTTCCGCATCGGCACGGCCGTGCTCGAAGCCACGGGCCTGTGCCATCCCTGCACGCGCATGGAAGAAAACCTGGGGCCGGGCGGCTACAACGCCATGCGCGGCCACGGCGGCATCACGGCGCGCGTGGTCGAGGGCGGCACCATCCGCATCGGCGATGCCGTGGTCCTGCTCAAAAGCACGGAAGGATGAATCGGTGGCAACGGTGGCGACTGCAATGGCTGCAATGGGAGTTCATGCCCATGTGGCTGACCAACCTGCCCGTCGTCTTCATCTGGCTGTGGCATGCCCTGCGCGCGCGCCATTTGTTCTTTTTCACCACGGCCAATCCCACCATCCCCACCGGCGGGGTGCTGGGCGAGTCGAAGCGCGCGATCCTCGAGGCCATCCCCGAGCGCTACCTGCCGCGCACGGCCTACGTGCGCGCCGGCACGCCGCCCGACGTGCTGCGCAGGCAGCTCGACGAGGCCGGCATCACTTTTCCGGCTGTCGCCAAACCCGACGTGGGCGAGCGCGGCTGGCAGGTGGCCAAGGTGCACGACGCGGACGAGCTGCTGCGCTATCACCAGCGCATGGCCGCCGACTATCTGGTGCAGGCTTTCGTGGACTGGCCCGAAGAGTACGCCATCCTGTACTGGCGCATGCCGGGAGCCCGACACGGGCAGATCACCTCGGTTTGCATCAAGAAGCACCTTTCGGTAAAAGGCGACGGGCGCCGCAGCGTGGCCGAGCTCATGGCTGCCGAGCCGCGTGCCAGCCTGCAGCTCGAGCGCATGCAACGAGCGCAGCCCGAGCTGATGCGCTACGTGCCGGCGGCAGGCGAGGAGGTGCTGGTGGAGCCCATCGGCAACCACTGCCGCGGCACCATGTTCCTCGACGGCAACCACCTCATCGACGCGCAACTGACGGCCGTGTTCGACCGCATCAGCCTGGCCATGGAGCACATGTACTATGGCCGCTTCGACCTCAAGTGCCGATCGATCGAGGCCCTGCGCCAGGGGCGCGACTTCGCCATCCTCGAGTTCAACGGCGTGGCCGCCGAGCCGGCCCACATCTACGATCCGGCCATGCCCGTGTGGGAAAAGTACCGCACCATCTGGCAGCACTGGGGCATCCTGCTGCGCATCTATCGGGCCCAGCGCGAGCGGGGCGTGCGGCCCATGAGCCTGCGCGAGGGCTGGCGCGCGCTGCGGGATTATCTTGGCTACAAGAAAAG
>CAYNYN010000245.1:3376-5994 GCA_964401445.1 uncultured Saprospiraceae bacterium
TAAACGTCTGCCGCCACTGCTTCGACAAGTCAGCCTTCCCTCCGATTTTATCACGTCGTCACAGCCTGTCCCGAGTATCGGGACGTCACGCGTCACGAAAAAAAACGACCTCAATGTTGCTCGCTTTCCTGCTGGGTGTGGTGTTGAGTTTCATCGGATCGGTGCCGCCGGGCGTCATCAACACGAGCGTAGTGCACGCCACCTTGCGGCGCGGCCTGCGCGCCGGCCTGGTGCTGGCGGCGGGGGCTTCGTTGGTGGAGTGGGTGCAGGCCTTCGTGGCGGTGCTGTTCGGCCGCTTTTTCGCGGCCCATCCCGAGGTGGATTTCTGGTTCAACGTGCTGGCGACGGTCGTTTTTGCCGGGCTGGCAGGCTATTATCTGCTTGTCGCAAAACCCGTCTTTTCGCTCGACGAGGAGGCGCCCAACGGCCATGTGGGCGACTTCCTGCGGGGCGTGGGTGCCGCCGCGCTCAACTTCCTGGCCATACCGTACTGGGTGTTCTACACCACCTGGCTGCTGGCCAACGACTACCTGCACGCCGACCCGGGCTCGCTGGTCGTTTTCTCCACCGGCGTGATGCTGGGCACCTTCGCCCTGCTGTGGTGCTACGCCCGCTGGGCCCACTGGCTGCAGCGCCGCGGCAGCGTGCTCCTGCGCTACACCTACACCGTCATCGGGCTGATCTTCCTCGGCCTGACGGTGTGGCAGGTGGTGCGGCTGGTGTGAATGTCCATTGCGCCAATGCCATCTTCCTGTCACCCTTTCTCTCCCTCACTCTGTCTCTCTTTCTCTCCGTCTCTCCCTCACTCGACAATCCCGAGAATCTCCTTGTAGCGCTTGCCGTCGTGCAGCACGGCGATGGCCGTGTCGATTTCGGGATCGTTGCGCAGGCCCACGATGATGCGGCCGCGCTCGAAGTAGAAGCGGCTGGCCAGCTCTTTTTCGATCTGGTCGATGATGGCCTCGCGATACTTTTCCAGGTCGTCCTTCTTGGCCTGCTCGATGCGCTGCTCGATGGCCGCCACCTCGGCCGTCACGTCGTAACCCTCTTCCTCGGCTTTTTGCTTCAGCTCTTCGAGCAGTCGCTCGCTGTCGGTGTCGAAGTCGAAGTCGTGGCTTTCGAGGAAGGCGATGAAGTCGTCCCACTCGGTGAAGGTGAACTCCTCGGGCGGGGCGATGGTGTCGTGCTCGAGGCAGTACTCGTTGGCGTATTTGAAGATGAAATACTTGTCGACGAGCGTCTTGAGGATGTCGCTGTCTTCGTCGGGGTCGATGACGATGTCGGGCTTGATGCCGCCGCCATCGAGTACGGTGCGGCCGTTGCGCGTCTTGAAGGGCGTGCGCTCCTCGTCGGGGATGTGTGCGGGCTCGCCGTTCTCGTAGCGCACGGCCTGGATGCAGCGCCCGCTGGGGATGTAGTACTTGGCCGTGGTGAGCTTGACGCGCGCGTTGTAGCCCACGTCGCGCGTGTTTTGCACCAGGCCCTTGCCGTAGGTGCGCTGGCCGACGATGACGCCGCGGTCGAGGTCCTGGATGGTGCCCGACACGATCTCGGAGGCCGAGGCCGTGCCGCGATCCACCAGCACCACGAGGGGCAGGTCGGGCGCCACGGGGTTGTTCAGCGTCTTGAAGCTGCGGTCCCACTCCTTGACGCGGCCGCGCGTGCTGACCACCAGCTCGCCCTTGGGGATGAAGACGTTGGCCACGTTGACCGCTTCGGTGAGCAGGCCGCCGCCGTTGCCGCGCAGGTCGAAGATGAGGCCTTTCAGCTCGGGATGCTCCTCGCGCAGCTTCTGCACGGCCTGGGCCACGTTGCGGCCGGCGTCGCGCGTGAAGGTGGTGAGGGCCACGTAGCCGATGTCGTCCGACACCATGCCGTAGTAGGGCACGTTGGGAATGCGCACCTCGTCGCGCACCAGCGTCAGCGTGAGGGGCTCACTCTGGCCGGGGCGCCGCACCGTCAGCTCGACGGTGGTGCCCGGGTAGCCCTTCAGAAACTCGCCGATCTCCTCTTCGGTGCGCCCCTCGGTCGAGCGCCCGTCGATGGCGATGATCTGGTCGCCGGCGCGCAGGCCGGCCTTCCAGGCGGGCGAGTCCTTGTAGGGCGCCATGATGGTGGGGTAGTTGTCCACCGGCTTGATCTGGGCGCCGATGCCGTTGTAGCGCCCCTCGGTGATGTAGCGGTAGCCCTCGATGTCCGACTCGGAGATGTAGTTGGTGTAGGGGTCGAGCGAGCCGAGCATGGCGTCGATGCCGATGCGCATCAGCTTGCCGGGGTCGAGCTCGTCGACGTAGTAGGTGTTGACTTCCTTGTAGAGGTTGGCGAAGATCTCGATGTTCTTCGATATCTCGAAGTAGCGGCTGTGGTCGGTGAGGCGCTGGGCGGCCATGCCGGCCACCATGGCCACCGCGATCAGGGTGCCGCGCTGCAAGATTCTGGTCCAGTTGCTCATGTCAAGCCTGTTTTTTGAAGCCGTTCAAGGGGAATGATGCCCGCCTTCAACGCCACTTTCGGGCGGCAGATTGCCGGCATCACCTTGCAGAACAAATGTCGCGCCGTTTGGATGTGCCGCTCCGCCATCGAGGGCCCCCGGGCGCCATTTTGCGAAAGCAAAGCTA
>CAYNYN010000246.1:0-5938 GCA_964401445.1 uncultured Saprospiraceae bacterium
AAGTGCCCTTGAAGTTTTCGCTGCAAAAAACCGACGCCCATACGCGCGCCCGCGCCGGCCTGATCGAGACCGATCACGGCCCGATCGAGACGCCCATCTTCATGCCGGTGGGTACGGCCGGCACGGTGAAAGCCGTGCATCAGAAGGAGCTGGAGGAAGTGATCGGCGCGCAGATCATCCTGGGCAACACCTACCACCTGTACCTGCGGCCGGGGGTGGAGGTGCTGCAGGAGGCCGGCGGCCTGCACCGCTTCATTGCCTGGGATCGGCCCATCCTGACCGACAGCGGCGGCTACCAGGTGTACTCGCTGAGCCATCGGCGCAAGATCACCGAGGAGGGCGTCACCTTCCAGTCGCACCTCGACGGCTCGCGCCATTTCTTTCGGCCCGAGGATGCCATCGAGATCCAGCGCAAGATCGGCGCCGACATCATCATGGCGTTCGACGAGTGTACGCCTTACCCGTGCGAGCGCCGCTATGCCGAGCAGAGCATGGAGCTGACGCATCGGTGGCTGCAGCGCTGTTGCGACTATTTCGACCGCACGGAAGGCTATTACGGCTACAGCCAGACGCTCTTCCCCATCGTGCAGGGCTCGGTCTATCCCGAGCTGCGCCGCCGCTCGGCCGAGTACGTGACGCAGTTCGAGCGTGAGGGCTACGCCATCGGCGGCCTGTCGGTGGGCGAGCCGGCCGAGATGATGTACGAAATGACGGAGCTGGTGTGCGGCATCCTGCCTGCCGACCGGCCGCGCTACCTGATGGGCGTGGGCACGCCGGCCAACATCCTGGAATGCATCGCGCTGGGCGTGGATATGTTCGACTGCGTGCTGCCCACGCGCAACGCGCGCCATGGCCTGCTCTACACGGCCGAGGGCATCATCAACATCAAAAACCTGAAGTGGAAGCACGACTTCAGCCCCATCGACCCGCAGAGCCCCAGCCCGCTGAGCCGCACGCACAGCAAGGCCTACCTGCGCCACCTGGTGCACAGCGGTGAGTGGCTGGGCGCCATGATTGCCTCGGTGCACAACCTCGCGTTCTTCCTCTGGCTGGTGAAGGAAGCGCGCAGGCATATCTTCGAAGGCGATTTTGCCGTTTGGAAAAAAGACATGGTGGAGCGCGTGCAGCGCCGCCTGTGAGAAGACCTGCCTGCCATGCTGAAGATCCTGGATCGCTACCTGATGCGCAAGTACCTGAGCACGTTCCTGTTCACGTGCCTGGTGTTTTCGCTCATTGCCATCATCATCGACTTCAGCGAGAAGGTGGAAGAGTTCATCGACGAGCACCTCTCGGCCCAGCAGGTCATCTTCGAGTATTACATCAACTTCATCATTTACATCAACGGCATCCTCTGGCCGCTTTTTGCGCTCATCGCCGTCATCTTTTTCACCTCGCGCCTGGCCTACAACTCCGAGATCATCGCGTCGCTGGCGGCAGGCATCAGCTTTCGGCGGCTGATGGTGCCCTATGCCCTGAGCGCCGCCCTCATTGCCGGGGTGCACCTGCTGGCCAACCACTACTTCATCCCCTACGGCAACAAGAGCCGCGTCACCTTCGAGCACAAGTACATCTGGAAGGAAAGCGACCACGGCAAGACGCGCGACGTGCACCTGTTCATCGGTCCCGAGACGAAGGTGTACGTGCGCTACTACTCCAAGCCCGACAGCGCCGCGCGCAACATCCGCATCGAGCGCTTCCAGGACGGCAGCCTGGTGGAGCTGCTGCGCGCCGACCGCGCCGAGTGGCAGGGGCCGCCCAACCGCTGGAAGCTGCGCAACTACGAGATCCGGCGCTTCCGCGGCCTGCACGAAGAGATCGTCATCGGGCGCGGCCAGGAGATCGATACGGCTTTCAACCTCACGCCGCGCGACTTCGTGTGGTATGCCAACGAAAAGGAAATGCTCACCACGCCAGAGCTAAAGGCACACATCGCACGGGAGCAACAGCGCGGCGTCGTCAACACGCGCATCTACGAGGTAGAGCTGTACCGCCGCACGGCCGACCCCTTTACCATCATCATCCTCACCTTCATCGGCATGCCGCTGGCGGCGCGCAAGGTGCGGGGCGGCATGGGCCTGCATCTGGCACTGGGCGTGGGCATCGGCGCCATCTTCATCTTTCTGTCGCGCTTCACCATCACCTTCGCCATGAACGAGACCATGCCCCCGCTGCTGGGCGTGTGGCTGCCCAACATCATCTTTGGGGGCATTGCCGCCTACCTCGTCCGCAAGGCCCAGAAGTAAAAATGGCTGCGGATCAGGCTTGTCGCAGGCGTGCGTAAATGTCACCCGAGGGATCGTCGGTGGTGTACTCGTCGAGGATGTCGAACAGCTCGTCGTAGGAGAGCCAGCGCTCGCTGTTGAACTCGAGCGATTCGCCAAACGACCAGTTGAACTCGTAGTCGCCCAGGGAGCGCAGGATGCGCATGCAGCGGCCCCACGCATGCGGAAAGGCATTGTGATACTCGAACGATACCACCCTGACCGGCTCGTGCAAGGTGAGCAGCACTTCGGCTTCCATCCCTTCGACATCGACCTTGAGGAAGGCGGGCGTGCCGAATGCGCGGATCACGTCGCGGAGAGTGACCACCTCCACTTCGATCGTCTCGTCCCATCGCACGTCGAAGGACGAGTGCTTGCGCATCTGCTCGCGCCAGTGGCGGCCGGCCATGGTGCTGATGGTGGGCGTCATGTGGCTGAGGTGGAAGCGGGCTTTTCCCTCCTCGGCGCCCACCGCCTGGTTGAGCAGGATCACGCGATTGTCCAGGCCGAACTCGTGCCTCAGCTCGCGGGACAGATAGGGGTTGGGCTCCACGCCGACCACGCGGCTGGCGCCCAAGTCCAGCCAGGCCTTGAGGCGATTGCCGAGGTGCGCGCCGATGTCGTAACACACGTCGCCCGGCCGAACGAACTGGCTGTAAAACTTCTTGAGCTTGCGGTGGACTCCGGGCTTGTAGCGGTACATGAAACGGGATCGCCACAGGCCCCACGTCCTTTTCAGTTTTTGCTTCATGGGTTAGAGTTGGTTTTCAAGTGTTTTCATTTGGGTTACAAAAAAACTCACCACGGCAGCTTTACCCCGAGCAGGTCGGCCAGGGCCTCGTTCCAGGGGGCAAAGAAGGCCTTCAGCGCTTGTTCGATGCCTTTCGGCAAATTGGCTTTCGGGGCTTTGTTGTACCACTTGCGCACCAGGTCCGAATAGTCGAATGGTGCCAGCTCCAGGTACGCCAGTATTTCATCGAGTGTTCGTGCAGCCGTGTGGGGGTCGGCGAGGTGCTCGGTGAACCACACGCGCAAGCGCTCCGGGCCAAAGACGTCGAGCCATCGCTTCAGGTGGCGCACGTAGAGCGAGGGTCCCAGCAAGGGGCCCGGCTCCCGGCCTGTACGCACCGCTTCCATCTCGCGGCGCACGTCCTCCTCGAAGCGGCCCACCCTGAAGCCCAGCGGGCGCCCTTCGGCCTGAAAGCGCCGGTACATGCGGTAGTGCGAGAAGGTGCGTGCCACCGGCTCGCGCACCAGCACGATCAGCTTCACTTCGGGCAGCATGGCCCGCACCACCTCCGGCTGGCCCATCTCCAGGGTGTTGGCGCTGGCCTCGCCCGTGATGTAGCGCCGCCCGGGCTGCCGCTCGTACCACACCTCTTCTTCGTACAACCGCCCGTGCGCGTCGAGCTCGGGCCAACGCAGGACCACGGGCGCTGCGCCGTCCGCTTCGGGAAACAGCGCGGTGTATTCCTTCCAGTGTTTGTGGATGTAGTCGGGCGAATGCCTGAAAAAATCGGGTTCTTTCAGCTTGCCCGGCAGCACGTCGGGGTGTGCCACCAGGTATCGGAACAGGGAGGAAGTACCGCACTTGCGCTCGCCTATGATGAAAAACGACGGCAAAAGCCGGGCTGCTTCCACGGATACTTCAGTCATCTTTTCCCTGATATCGGGGCGCCCAAATATCATGAAAAAGATCTTGCACAATCAATGTTATTACAATGATTATTAAAATAATTGACAATTATCAATTCGACGGCTGACCGAAAACTTCACTGATTACAAGGAGCCGAAGGTCCATTGTCACCTTCTTGACAAAAGGGCGCGATTCAAGACGTGGGCTTGGTGGGGTACGCCAGCGCCCATGCCCACCCTTCGAGTCGGTTTTTGCGCAAGCGGTCGAAAAACTCGGGTGCGCGGTGGAAGGGCCACGTTTGCGGAAGCAGGGCATCCCACGAAGGGTCTTGCAGCAGCCGCCAGACGACCTGCATGCGGCGCGCGCTGTCCCAGGCGGGGGGCAGGAATGTGGG
Source organism: uncultured Saprospiraceae bacterium (assembly GCA_964401445.1). Classification (GTDB taxonomy): domain Bacteria; phylum Bacteroidota; class Bacteroidia; order Chitinophagales; family Saprospiraceae; genus WFYJ01. Next base: position 4,292 of record CAYNYN010000246.1, read on the forward strand.
CAGGCGGCTCACCTGCGAGGAGCGGATGCGCAACCTGCCGACGTGGAACTGGTCGCCCAGGCGCAAGGTGACGCGCTGGCGGCCGTACCAGCTCAGCTCGACGAGCGTGCCCTCGTCGGTGAGGCTGTCCAGCGCGCTTTGCATGCCCGAGGGGGCGGCGCTGGTGTGGAAGGCGACGTCCATGGTGCCTTTCCATTCGGGCGGGAGGGCAGGCGCCACGGCTGCGCCCGAGCGTCGGGCCCGGGCTGCGCGCTGCGGGTCGGGTTCGAGCACGTGCACCTCCACGGCGGGTATCCGGAGCAGCAGGTGCGTAAGCAGGGCGCCGATGAGGCCGTGGCCGGCCACCAGCACGCGTGCGCCGGGCCACACGCGGCCGTCCCACACGGCGTTGAGCGCCGTTTCGACGTTGGAGGCGAGGGTGGCGCGCAGCGGCGGGATGCCTTCGGGTATGGGTCGCAGCGCGTCGGCGGGTACGGCAATGACGTCCTGATGCGGATGCATGAGCTGGACGAGCTGCCCGTCGAGGGGATGGCCGGGCATGGCTACGCGCCCCACCCACGAGTAGCCATAGGTCAGCGGAAACGAAAAATGGCCTTGCATGAAGGGCACCCGCATGCGGGCTGCCATGGCTTCGGGCACCTCGCCGCGTGCCACCAGCCGCTCGGTGCCCGTGCTGACGAGCGAGTACAGACCGCGCACCAGCACGTGACCGGCCTGTGCTTCGAGCGCCATGGGCTCGAGACGCGACTCGTGCGGGGAAACGTGCCAGAGGGCGAGCGCTTGCATGTGGGGTTTATGGCGTGAGGGGCGGCTCAGAAAAGGTGCCCCATCACCGTCTTTTTGGTATGCAGATAGCGGGCATTCTCCTTTTTGGCCGGCACGACGATGGGGATGCGCCGGACGACGCGCACGGGCGAGTGCTCCAGGGCGTCTATTTTTTCGGGGTTGTTGGTGAGCAGCTCTATTTCGCGCACACCGAGGTCTTGCAGGATCTGGATGGCCATCTCGTAGTGGCGGGCATCGGGTTCGAAGCCCAGGTGGGTGTTGGCCTCTACCGTGTCGAGCCCCTGATCCTGCAGCTGGTAGGCCTTCAGCTTGTTGGTCAGCCCGATGCCGCGCCCTTCCTGACGCAGGTAGATGACCACGCCGCCGCGCTCGGCAGCCATGGTCATGGCGATGTCGAGCTGCTCGCCGCAGTCGCAGCGCTTGGATCCGAACAGGTCGCCGGTCATGCATTCCGAATGGAGGCGCACAAGGACAGGGCCTTGCTCAGGGTCGAAGTTTTCGGCCACGAGCGCCAGGTGAGGCATGGGATCCTCGGGCGTATCGGCGTACGAAATCATTTCGAATACGCCCCAGTGCGTCGGTATTTTGGCGGAAGCCAGTCTTTTCATGTCTTCAAAGGTCTGAAACCGGACGGTGCCGGAAGGTCAGGAGGACAACTTTTGCCGCTTGGCCCCTTTTGCCCGGCGTTTTTCACGGTAAATGCGAGGGCAAATATACGGGCACGCGGGCGGAGCCGATGGTGATGCCTGTCAAAACAAATTCAGTTGCATGAGGTTCACTGGCGCATCAGGGGCTGCAGGTCCTGCCATTGGATGAGGATGATGCCTTCTTCCTCGAGTATTTGGCGAAAGCGGGCACTGC
>CAYNYN010000247.1:0-5917 GCA_964401445.1 uncultured Saprospiraceae bacterium
GGCGTGTCGCTGCGCATCCGCGGCTTTTCGACCATCAACTCCAACGAGCCGCTCTACATCCTCGACGGCATCCCGACGGGGCCGCGCGCCATCCAGGACCTCAACCCCAACGACATCGAATCGATCCAGGTGCTGAAGGACGCCTCGGCAGCTTCGATCTACGGTGCGCGCGCCTCGAACGGCGTGGTCATCATCACCACCAAGAAAGGCTCGGTGGTGGGTGAGCCTACACTGAGCGTCGACATGTACTACGGCATCCAGCAGCCGGGCAAGCTGCCCGAGATGCTGAGCCCGCAAGACCTGGCCAATGTGCTGTGGGAAGCGCAGAAGAACGCGGGCCTTCAGCCCACGCACCCGCAGTACGGATCCGGACCGACGCCCGTGCTGCCCAACTACATCATCCCGGCTGGCGCCGAGACGGCCGACGAGTCGGCCTACGACTACGAGACCAACCCCATCACGCGCGCCAACAAGGAGGGCACCAACTGGCTCGACGAGATCTTCGATCCGGCACCCGAGCGCCGCGTCAACATCGCTGCTTCGGGCGGCTCGGAGAAAGGGCAGTACTACCTCTCAGCCGGCTGGTATCGCCAGGACGGCGTGGTCATCCACACCAACTACGAGCGCTTCAACCTGCGCGCCAACACGCTCTTCCGCATCAAGGACCGCATCCGCGTAGGGGAGAACATGACGGCCTCGTACAGCGAGCAGGTCAGCATCCCGGGGGCATCCAGGGCACGGGCAATGCCATCACGATGGCCATGCGCATGCCCACCATCATCCCCGTCTATGACGTGGGCGGCAACTTTGCCGGCACGCGCGCGGCGGGCATGAACAACCCGCGCAACCCCGTGGCCATGCTCGTGCGCAACAAGGACAACGTGGCCAAGGGCCTGCGCCTGCTGACCAACGCCTTTGCCGAGGTCGATCTGGCCGAAGGCCTGACGGCCAAGACGAGCTTCAACGTCGAGCTGTTCAACACCGTGGACAACCGCGTGTACAACATCCGCGACATCGAGTCGGCCGAGCCGGCGGCTTCCAACAGCCTCAGCCAGCGCTCCGACAACAACTTCAACTGGACGTGGAGCAACACGCTCACCTACAGCCGCAGCTTCGGCGACCACGACCTGACGGTATTGGCCGGCACCGAAGCCATCGACAATACCTACACCTATTTTGGCGCAAGCCGCGTGAACTTCTTCAGCGACGAGCTCGACTATCGCCAGCTCGACGCCGGTGAGGCTGGCATCAACAACTTTGGCAACACCTACTCCAGCTCGCTCTTCTCCATCTTCGGCAAGGTGGACTACGCCTACAAGGGCAAGTACATCCTGAGTGCGACGGTGCGTCGCGACGGCTCCTCGCGCTTCGGCGAGGTCAACCGCTACGGCGTGTTCCCGGCCTTCAGTGCGGCCTGGCGCATCTCCGACGAGGACTTCTTCAACACCGACGGGCCGATCAACGAGCTGAAGCTGCGCGCCGGCTACGGCGTGACGGGTAACCAGGAGATCGGTGACTACCGCTACAGCTCGACCTTTGGTCCCGACATCGCTACCTCGGGCTACGACATCAACGGCACCAACAACTCGGTGGTGGTGGGCTTCGACAGCCGCGTGTTCGGCAACCCCGACGTGAAATGGGAAGAGACCTCGGGTATCAATGCCGGCTTCGATGCCATCATGTTCAACCAGCGGCTGGGCCTCGTCTTCGACTGGTACAAGTACACCACCAACGACATGCTCATCGAGGTGGAACCGCCCACCACCAAGGGTGTGGCTGCCCCGCCCTTCGTCAACGTAGGTACCATGGAAAACAAGGGCGTGGACCTGGCGCTGACCTACACCAGCTCGGAACAGGGCGATTTCGGCTACGACATCGGCGTCAACTTCTCGACCTACAAGAACAAGGTGGTCAAGCTGGCCGAGTCGGATCAGGTGTTCTGGTCGGGTGGCTTCCGCACCTACAACGCCACGCGCACCGAAGAGGGCTATCCCATCGCCTCCTTCTTCGGATACAACATCGTGGGCATCTTCCAGGACCAGGCCGAGGTGGACGCCTGGGCCACCCAGCCCGGCGCTGCCCCCGGTCGCTTCAAGTACGAAGACAACAACGGCACCGACGAGACGGGCCGCCTCACCGGCCAGCCCGACGGCAAGATCGACGCGGCCGACCGCACCTATATCGGCAGTCCGCATCCCGACTTCACCTTCGGCGCCACGTTCAACTTCCGGTACAAGGACTTCGACTTCGGCGTCTTCATGAACGGCTCGTACGGCAACGAGATCTTCAATGCCAACAAGTACTTCACCGACTTCGTGCAGACGTTCACCAACTCGGGCAAGGGCGTGGGGCTGCTCGACTCGTGGGGCTACCCCGGCGTGGACAACGCCACGGCCAGCCATCCGCAGCTCAACCTCAATGCGCCCGACATCGAGCTGGCACCCTCGACCTTCTACATCGAGGACGGCTCGTACCTGCGCGTGCGCACGCTGACGCTGGGCTATACCGTGCCTGCCGACAAGCTGGGCAATGCGCTGAGCCGGCTGCGCATCTACATCCAGGGTAACAACATCCTCACGCTTACGAAGTACTCGGGCTTCGACCCGGAGATCGGCAACGGCTACTACTACGACTCCCGCGCCGACCTCGACATCGGGGTGGACCGCGGTCAGTACCCCGTCGTCAAGTCCTGGATGCTGGGGCTCAATGCCTCGTTCTGATGAGCCAGGCGAAGTGAAGTGTTTTTCAATCAAAAAAATCATGCGGACATGAAAAAAATATTCGTGCTCATATCACTCGCTGCGGCTACGGGCCTGTTCTTCAGTGCCTGCTCCGACAGCTTTCTCGACAAAAAGCCGCAAGGGGCGTTGAGCGAGGAGGTGCTCGCCAACGCCAAGGGCGTCGAGGCCTTGCTCATCGCTGCCTATGCCGAGCTCGACGGCTGGGCCGGCTGGGGCGTGGGCTCACCCTGGTACTCGGCCGGCTCCAACTGGGTCTTTGGCGACGTGTATGCCGACGACGCCTACAAGGGCACCGACGTGGGCGACCAGCCCCAGATCAACTCCATCGAGCGCTACGAACACGACGCCTCCAACGTGTACCTCATCGGCAAGTGGCGGGCGCTGTACGACGGCGTGTCGCGCTGCAACGACGTGCTGCGCGTTTTGGCGAAAGCCGAAGAAAATGGCTCGGTAGATGCCGACCTGGCCAACCAGATCCGCGCCGAGGCGCGCTTCCTGCGCGGCTACTACCACATGGAAGCCATCAAGCTGTGGGACTACGTGCCCTACATCGACGAGAACAACATCGATGCACTGGCACCCAACGACCACATCCCCTGGCCCGAGGTGGAAGCCGACTTCGACTTTGCCTACAAGACGCTGCCGGAGAGCCCGCGCAACGGCCAGGTGGGACGCGCCACCAAATGGGCCGCAGCCGCCCTGCTGGGCAAGGCCAAGCTCTTCCAGCAGGACTATGCTGCCGCCAAGCCCTACTTTGACGACATCATCAACAACGGGCCCTATGAGCTGGCGCCCAGCTTCCACGACAACTTCCGCACGGCAGGCGACAACAACTCGGAAAGCATCTTCCAGATCCAGGCTGCCGTGAACGAAGGCACCGACGGCGAAAACGGCAACTGGGGCGACGTGCTCAACTTCCCCTATACCGGCGGCCCGGGCGAGTGCTGCGGCTTCTACCAGCCCTCGCAGAACCTGGTGAACGCCTTCAAGACCGAGAACGGCCTGCCCCTGCTGTACACCTTCAACGACGAGGACGTGACCAACGACCAGGGCTGCACCAGCGGCCAGCCCGACTGCTGCACCGAGGACGGCTCGGGCAACTGCATCGAGCCCTACGTGCCCTACCAGGGGCCGCTCGACCCGCGCCTCGACTGGACGGTGGGCCGCAAGGGCATCCCCTATCTCGACTGGGGTCCGCACCCGGGCATCGCCTGGATCCGCGACCAGGCATACGCCGGCCCCTACAGCCCGAAGAAGAACGTGTTCTACAAGGCCGAGAAGGGCATCAACTCGACGGCCTCGGGCTGGGCGCAGGGCCCCAACGCCAACAACTACAGCATCATCCGCTATGCCGACGTGCTGCTCATGGCCGCCGAGTGCGAGGTGGAAGTGGGTAGCCTGGAAAAGGCGCGCGAGTACGTGAACAAGGTGCGCGCACGCGCCGCCGACCCCGCGACCTGGGTGATGAACGACGACGGCACGCCCGCCGCCAACTACCAGATCAGCACCTACGACGACCCCTGGACCGACCAGAACTTCGCGCGCGACGCCGTGCGCTTCGAGCGCCGCCTCGAGCTGGCCATGGAAGGGCATCGCTTCTTCGACCTGAAGCGCTGGGGTGTGGCCGAGCAGGTGCTCGACGCCTACCTCGCCGTGGAATCGACGAAGCGCACCTACCTGCAGGGCGCCGACTTCAAGCCGTACAACGTGCGCCATCCCATCCCGCAGACGGCCATCGACCTGAGCGAAGGCACGCTGGTACAGAACGAAGGATATTGAAAGACGTACACCGAATAGTTTGATGCACCGACAGCAGGCCCCGTTTGCGGGGCCTGCTTTTTTTTCGGCTTTCGCCAAAAAAAGGAAGGGGCGCAGCCCCCTGGCCACGCCCCTTGCACTCGTCATACGTTTGGTCGTCGTCAGACCAGGCCCATGCCGTAGAACACGTTGGCTACCTTGCGCACGTGCTCGGCCGAGGCCTTCAGCAGTTTCATCTCCTCTTCGTTGAGCTGCAGCTCGATGATCTTCTCGATACCGTTGGCACCCAGCTGCACGGGCACGCCGAGGAAGATGTCGTCTTCGCCGTACTGGCCCGTCAGGTGGGCGCACACGGGGAAGATGCGGTGCTCGTCCTTGACGATGCTCTCGACCATCTGTGCGGCGGCGGCGCCGGGCGCATACCAGGCGCTGGTGCCCATCAGCTTGACCAGCTCGCCGCCACCGAACTTGGTGCGCTCGATGATGGCGTCGAGCTTGTCTTTGGCTACCAGCTCGGTCACGGGGATGCCGGCCACGGTGGTGTAGCGGGGCAGGGGCACCATGGTGTCGCCATGGCCGCCCAGCAGCATGGCCTGGATGTCCTTGGGCGATACGCCGATCTCGGTGGCCAGGAAGGCGCGGTAGCGCGCCGTGTCGAGGATGCCGGCCATGCCGAACACGCGCGTGTCGGGCAGCCCCGACACCTTCCATGCGGCCAGCGTCATCACGTCGAGCGGGTTCGACACCACGATGATGATGGGGTTCTCGGTATGCTCGAGGATGGAGCGGGTGACCGAGGTGACGATCTTGGCGTTGGTCGAGATGAGGTCGTCGCGGCTCATGCCGGGCTTGCGGGGCACGCCGGCGGTGATGACCACCACGTCCGAGCCCTCGGTGTCCTTGTAGTCGTCGGTACCGTACACGTAGGTGCTGTAGCCGTCGATGGCGGCCTGCTGCCAGGTGTCGAGCGCCTTGCCGCGCGCCAGGTCACCCTGGATGTCGAGCAGGACGACTTCCTTGACGATGTCTTTGTGTGCCAGTACGTTGGCGCAGGTGGCGCCCACGTTGCCTGCACCGATTACCGTTACTTTTTTCATGATTTGGCAGGGTTGGTTATGCAATTGGTTGATTGTTGGTCGTCGTTGGTTGAAAGCCGCCCGCCGAACCGGCATGCGCGTCGCATTTTGGGTTTGCCTTTCGGCAAATGCGACCCTCGGGATGCGGCCATGGACTTTTGCGAAAGCGTGAGTGGATGCGCGCGCAAAAGTAGGAATTTTCGCGGCAAGGGCCCGACAAAGCACTAACTTTGAGGGTGCTGGTTCAACCAAAGGGCGGCTCAGACATTTACCTTTGCAAAACGGCAACCCCACGAGGATCGCCCTGCACCCTGACCCATCCCCTCGAGCCGATCGTCGAGC
>CAYNYN010000248.1:0-3085 GCA_964401445.1 uncultured Saprospiraceae bacterium
CGCTACACGCTCAACCATTCCTTGCAGGAGACTCAAAGCTGGAAATTCCCCCGTCAAGCCGGCTGACAAGCCCTACTGCCGTATGAGCCGACCCGTGCGCCAGGATTGGTCGTGCTGCCAGCGCACCAGATACACGCCGGGCTGCCAGGCCGACACGTCCAGCTCGAGCTGGGCAGCGCGCGTCTCTTCGCGGTGCACCACCCTGCCCAGCGCGTCGAACACGGTCACCTGTGCCGCACCCGCCACTTCGGGCAGCTGCACGAGCACGCGATCCGAGGCCGGCACGGGCCAGAGGGCCAGGCGCACCTCGTCGGCCGGCGGATCGGTGGTGGCCGTGGTGTTGAACGGCCCGACGACGACCACGGTGTCGAGGGCCGAGGCCATGCAACCCGCCGAGTCGGCAATGGTCAGGCTCACCACGAAGGTGCCTGCCGTGTCGTAGGTGTGTTGCGGTTCGGGCAGCACGTCCATGCCGCCGTCGCCGAAGAGCCACAGCCAGCTGGCGGCCCCGACCGACTCGTCGTAGAAATCCATCCAGGCGGGGCCCTGCGTCAGGTCGAGCGTGTCGGCCGATTTGGCGAAAGCCGCCATGGGGCTGGTGCCTGCCGTATCCACCTCAACGGTTACGGACGTGCGCCCGCAGAGCTCTTCGTAGCTGACCTCCCATTTGTAGAAATAGTACCAGGCATTGGGCTCGGCGGTGGTGCCCGTGATGGCCATGACGTCGTCCACGACGAAAGGATAGCCCGTCACCCCGCTCGTGTTGGCATACAGGGCTTTGCCCCCCATCTTGACGAGGCGCAGCCCCTCGCCGCGGGGCACGTTGAACTCGAGCGGCAGGCGTACGAAGCCCGTTTCTTCGACGAAGACCACCTTCTGCCCCAGCGAGTTACCCTCGGCATCCTGCAGCTGGATAATGCGGGCGCCCGTGGCGTCGACATACACCCAGACGGCTTTCAGGCGGAAAGGATGGTAGCAGTCGAACACCATGCCCTCCTCATCGGCATCGATGAGGGCGTAGGGGTGGTCGTCGCGGCGCAGCAGGCCGGCGTATTGCAGCCAGTCGGCGCCAAGCCACCAGGTGGCATTTTGCGCAAGCGGAGGCGTGAGCCAGGCGGCCCCTTCGCCCACCGGCGTGGTGGCCGAGGGGCTGTCGTACCAGTGCCAGGTCGGCATGCCGGCGGTGCCGCTCGAGGCGCGCAGCAGGGCCTGTCCGCCCTGACAGAGGCGCGCGCTGTCGATGGCGATCCAGTCGGCTGTGAGCGGGCTGCGCGTCAGTGCCGTCAGCGTTTTGCGCAAGCGATTGTTGAGGGGGCGCTGGTCGGGCATGCCATTGGGGGCTACCAGCTCGAACCAGAGCTCGTGTCTGCCTTCCGGCAAATCGAAGGCAGGCACCTGCACGGCGAGGCGGCCGAGGGGCGGCAGCGTGTCGTGCCAGGCCCAGGCCCCCACCACGGTCGAGTCGGCGTCGTGCCAGCGCACTTCGAACTGAAAGACGGTGTCGGTGCCCTCGTTGGACAGGTGCACCACGGCATCGGCCTGGCCGCCGCAGTAGTACTCGTCGAGCGCGACGTCGATCAGCAGCAGGTCGCGGGCGGCATGCGGATCGACGGGCTCGTAGCCCTGGGCCACGAGCGTGTCGAAGGCCGCCTTGACGTTGATGACGCCCATGCCGAAGTAGTTGTCCTCGCCCGGCGCGCCCAGGTCGGTAGCCGACTGGTAGAGCGCCATCTTGAGGTCGTAGCCCGTGAGGTAGGGAAAGGCTTCCTTGAGCAGCAGGATGGCGCCGGCCACGTGCGGCGACGCCATCGAGGTGCCGCTGTAGTAGTCGTAGCCGCCCCCCACGCACGAGCGCACCTGCACGCCCGGGGCCGACACCTCGGGCTTGATGCGTATGGAACCCGTGCCGGGGCAGGCCGAGGGGCCGCGGCTGCTGAAGTTGGCGATGGGCAGGCTGGCCACGTTGCCGTTGAGGGCCCCCACGGTAAAGGCGTTGACCACGTTGACGTTGATGTTGTGCGGGTTGGTGATGGTGCCCGCCTCGGGCCCTTCGTTGCCGGCAGAGAACACCACGGCGATGCCTGCCGCCTCGAGGGCGGTGAGGATGGGCACGTAGATGTTGTCGCAGGGATCGTCGATGGACGGGTCGTACCACGAGTTGTTGATCACGTCGGGCATGTCTTCGAAGGTGTCGGGGTTGCCGTCGGGGTCGAGCGCCCATTGGAAGGCGGCCACGTTGTCGGCCGTGCCGATGCCGCACAGGATGGCGGCGCCCACCCACTGGGCGTTGAAGGCCACGCCGATGGTGTCGTCCTCGAGGCGATCGAGGCCGAGGATGGTGCCCGTGACGTGGGTGCCATGGTCGCCGCAGTCGTAGGGCTGGTGCTCATCGCCCTCGTAGCTGAACCACGACCACTCGGGCGGCGCCGTGAGGCCGCGAAACTGGTTGCGGATGGCGGGCTCGTCGGGATGGACGCCCGTGTCGTTGGTGAAGGCCACGCGCCCGTAGCCGGTATAGCCCATGGCCCACATCTCGGGCGCGTGAATGACCACCAGACCGGGCTCGGCGGCGCCAGGCGCCACCGGCGCCTCGACTACCTCTGGCGCCTCGGTGCGGGTGACCGACTCCACCACGAGGGGTGCGTTCAGGTCGACCAGGCGGACGTCGGGGCGGGCGGCGGCAGCGCGGATGGCGTCGGGCGTCATCGTGGCGAAGACGAGGTTGGCCACCCAGAAGGGGCGAATGGTGCTCGTATCCACGCCGGTCCGGGCGCGCAGCCATTCCAGCAAGGGGGCCTGCGTCTTGCGGGCATGCGTGCGCAGATTGCCGATCACTTCGCGTGCGCGTCGCTGCAGATCGGCCCCTTCGCGCTCGAGGCGCTGCGCAAGGGCGGCAATGTCGTATTCGTCGGCCAGCCAGATATAGACCGAGCGCGGCTGCTCGGGTTCCTGCAGCAGCAACTGCTCGAGCCGGGGCGCAATTTTGCCGGAAGGCGACTGCCATGCCCAGGCGGGCACCGTGGCAAGGAGGGAAACGAGTAGCAATAGTGTGCGCATGGTTGCTCGAAATTGGAAGGGTGGGAAA
>CAYNYN010000248.1:3185-5891 GCA_964401445.1 uncultured Saprospiraceae bacterium
GTGTCGGTTGCGGACAAATTTCAATCCTCGCGATCGTCCTGGTGGCCGCGCAGGTACACCTTGTCGTAACGGTGCAGGCGCGCGAGCCGCTGACGGAAGGCTTGGAGGAGCCCGGAAGCCACCCTGAGATTATCGTAACGGTCATGGACCAGCTTGCGGGCACGCTCGCCGAGGGCGAGGGCCTGCTCGGGCCGCTCCATGAGTGTGATCAGCGCTTGCGCAAACGCTTCGGGCGCCTCGGCCAGCAGCACCTCGCGCTCATGGCTGGCCTCGATGCCTTCCAGGCCGAGGGGCGTGGTCACCACGGCCTTGGCCAGGGCCATGCCCTCGAGGATCTTGACGCGCATACCGCTGCCCGAAAACAGGGGCGCCACCATGATGCTGTGGGCATTGATGAACTCGGTGGCCGAGGGCACCTCGCCCTCCACCACCACGCCGCGCTGCTTCCACTGCCGGAACCTGCCCGGCATGTTGCGGCCGGCGATGTGGAGGCGCGCTTCGGGTGCCTTGTCGAGTACGAGGGGCCAGACGCGCGTGAGGAGCCACTCGAGCCCCTCCTGGTTGGGCAGCCAGTCGAGCGAGCCGATGAAGCAGGCCGAGAGCGGCTTTTTGCGGAAGCTGCGAATATCAGGCACGTAATCGCGGATGTCGAGGCCGACGGGCGTGACGAAGGCAGGCCCGTCGTATCCCAGCTGCCTGAAGTGGTCGAGGTCGCGCTGCGTGATGGTCACCAGGAGGTCGTAGTCGTGCAGGTGCTCCAGCTCGAAGGCCTTGAGGCGGCGGGCCTGCTCGCGCAGGTACCAGCGCAGGGGCCAGAAGCGGTTGGCGGCATAGCGCTCCCAGATCTCGTGTTCGACGTTGTGCGAACGCATGACCACCAGCGCATCGGAATGGCGGCGTATGTCGGGGATGTAGGGGGCGAGAAAGGGCGTTTCGAGCTGCACCACGTCGAAGTGCTGGCGCTGCAGCAGCGCGATGAGGGCGCGGCGGAACGCCTCGTCCTGGAAGCGCACGGCGTGGTAGGACGACCCTTCGAACAGGTTGCGCACGGCCCCCCACAGGTGGATGCCGTTGTCCACGCGTACGGCATGCAGGTCGCGATAATGGTCGAAGTCTGCGGGCAGCTCGCTGACGGGGAAATAGTGCTTGGTGGTGTTCATGGTGAGCAGCGTCACCTCACAGCCCAGCTCGTCGAGGGCCCGGGCCAGGTGCGTGACGACCACCGACTCGCCGTCCTTGAGCGGATACGGGAACTTTTTGCAGACTTGCAGAATCTTCATGCAGCGAGATCTGGTTTTGGCGAAAGCCGGCACATGCGCTGCCTGTCGATGCGGCGACGAGGCAGGGGGCCTGCTCCGGCTACATGTGTGCCGGGCGTAAAAATACCACTTTTGGCAGCGGCTGCCCGACTCGATGGCGCATTTTGGCGGAAGCCAGCCAAAAAAGACTCACAGCAACCGCAGGATGCGCGGCGGCAGGTCGCCCGAGGCGCTCTGGCGGTAGTCGTCTTCGCTGCAGGCCACCAGCCGGCCATCGCGGCGGCGCACCCACCAGCGGCCCGTGAGCTTGCTGCGGAAGAAGGTGAGGTCGAGCGCGTCGTCGACGTGGACGACGAAGGGCTGCAGATGCCCTTCCGTGACGGGATAGTCGCCGCGGCGGTGGCACAGCCCCTCGAGCAGGTACCACACCACCAGGGCCCCCGCCCGTGCCATGAGCGTGTTGTCGGGGGCGGCACCCTCGATGCAGGCGGCCTGCAGGCGCTCGCCCAGGCCGGCATACTGCACCAGCCGCGCCACCTCCTCGATGGTCAGGCCCGACGGCCAGGCCTCGGGCGCGTGGCTCTCCGACATGCGTATGGCCGACAGGCTGCACAGCATCAGGTGGGCATCGCGCAGCAGGGGTTCGGCCATCAGGGGCTGGCTGCGCACCTCCGCCAGGCGCACCATGGGCAGGCCCGACTCGTCGAGCAGGGCCCACTGGTCGGTGCCGAAAAAGTGGGTCTGCAGCCCGATCAGGCTCAGGCCCTCGTCGCGGTCGGCGCAGCAGCTCACCCACTCGCGGATGGCAGCCAGCTCGGGGGGGATGCCGGCATGGATCCAGGCGGTGCGCACGTGCGGATTGTCTTCGGTAAGGAGCGCATGCACGGCCTGCCACTGCGCGTTTTGCCCGCCCAGGCACAGCACGATCTTGCCGGCGGCGCGCAGGGCACGCACCACCTCACGCGTCGTGGCGGCATCGCGCGCCATCAGGTTGCCCACATCGCCGATGCCGGCATGGCCAAACTGCCAGCCCAGCACGTAAAGCGCCTCCCGCACCGGGTCGGCCGTGGCCGCATCCAGCCCCAGCAGGACGATCGGCGGCAAGGCCTCCGCATCGGCAAGGCCCTGCCACCGCTGTACGTGGCGACCAAAAGCGTGCGAAAAGTCGAGTGCATCGGGCAGGGGCACCCCCGAAGGGCGCAGGCGTTCGTTCCACATAGTACGTCGTTTGGTTTTCGCCTTTCGGCAAATGAAGCCCGGCGGCGGGGCGAAGGTAGGACAGGATGGACAATGGACGATGGACAATGGACAATGGACGATGGATGTTCACGCCTGTCCCGATCTTCGGGGCAGCGAGTCTCAACTGTCGAATCCTGAGTCCCCTGCAAAAAGTGGTTGAGGGTGTAGCGTTGAGGGTTGAGGGTTTGAGTTTACAGTTTAAAGTTTA
>CAYNYN010000249.1:0-5859 GCA_964401445.1 uncultured Saprospiraceae bacterium
GCTTTGCAACAATAATTGTTTCCGGTTTTTTGTGGCCAGTTGGTTCTTGTTACCAGAATTCCTTTACCTCACTGATACACTCCATGTGAAACGTGCCCAAGCCCCCTTCGACATTCATCGGAAGATAGACGGGTTCAGCAAAGGGGCCGAGGTTTTCGCTTTCTTCCAACAAGCGCCTTTGGTATTCCCAGTGCCATGCTTCGGGCGTCAGAGAGACCAGCGTGACCCTTGTCCATGCCTGGTCGGGTAAAGGCCCATCATTGCGCGCAGCGAAATGAAATACCAGCGTTACAGTCTGGCCGTCAAACCCGCTGTCGTCGAGCAACCAGGGACCATAGGGCGCTCCTCCTTCCAGCAAGCTGCCCCCGCCCTGGGGCAGGGCTTCATGGCTCGTCAGAACGATTTCACTCTCATCAAAAGATGTGGTACGAAATCCGGTTTTGCGACTCATGACAGCGTGGACGGAATAGTAATTCTGCTGACCGCCCGGATCTTCGAACGATACCTCGATGACTCCCTGAAAAGGTGCCATGGCCTGCAAGGGCACATCGAAGCGCGTGGTTACTTCGCCGATCGACACGCAGGGGGGAGTGACCTGGCTGGCACGCAGCATTTGGCCATCAGCCAGTGTGACTTCGATGAGAAAGGTGTCGGGCCAGGCACGCACCGGTTCGGGCAGCAGGCAAAAGGGCTCGTCCTCGTGTGCTTCTGTGAGGAAAGGGCCACAGTACAACTGGCCATTGCGATACAGCATGATCTGCGAAGACGATTCGAGGGGTGTCAATTCAAACCATGCCGTCGAGGGTTCCGGCTCCAACCGGACGTCCACTGCCGGACTGAGATTGACTCGAGCTATCGTATCGCCCACGCGCAAGTTGCATTCGAGCCAAACCATGGAATCAGCCATCGGCACACTTGCTTCGCGATATACCAATCCCGAGCACCCGCACCACCCGAGCACGAGCACACTGCCGACGAGCAGGGCAAAAAGGCGTTTGCATCTCATACCGCACTTTGTTTTGGTCAATAAATGTGCAACCGGTAAAGAAAGATGAGCGTTATTTCAAGTGAGATCGATGAATCGAAAATCGAGCTTGGCGCAAAAAGTCGATGGACGATAGACAATGGACGCCCAACGAGGGTTCGTAAAACAATGACAAACAGTCATTAAAACCGGAATCAAAGCCGACACACACCTGCCCTTGAAGGGGACTCATTACTACCTGCTTTTTCCGCCATTGGCGTCAATGCTTATCATCATTTTTCCTTCTCACTGCCTTGCTCTGCCCACGTATGGGCAAGGAAGAGAAGTTGAGTGCCACGAAAGGCAATACCGGGAACAACGCCACTTCGTAAAGGCCCGGGCCCTTGTCGGGCACAGAGAAAAAACCCACGAACACGGCATTGCGACGAGCATAGGCATTGTAAAGACCAAAAACCCATGTCCGAACGAACCGCTTTTTCTGCTTGCTGCGATGCACCGACAGATCGAGCCGGTGAAACGGCCGGCTGCGATAAGCATCGACAGGGCTATATAGATACGAATAGGAGCCATCTATACGGTACTGCGGCACGATGAGGGGATTGCCTGAAGCAAAGACCCAGGTGGCATTCAGGCTCGTGCCGGGGCCGAGACGCCAATCCAACTGCACGTCCAGCTTGTGTCGGCGGTCGAAAGGATGAAAAAAGGGTTCGCCGCCGTTTTTTCTCGGGAAGTGGACACGCGCACGCGACAGGGTGTAGTTCAGCCTTGCCGACCATTTTTTCTGCACCGTGCGCAGGCTCACTTCCAGACCTTCGGCATGACCGTCTCCGCTGGTCACCTGGTCGGCCCAGTCAGCCTGCGGCTGGAAGAGGCTGACGCCGTCGGCGTACATGACGATGTGCCGCATGGTTTTGTACCAGATGCCTGTCTCGAGCTGCCACGCCTCGTTGATCCATACCTTTCCGCCCAGGCTGTACAGCCACGAGGACTGGGGCGGAAGCTCGGCCGTGGCGGGCAGCCAGCGATCGGCCGGCAGCACGAGCCGCATGCCGTGCGCCAGATGCTCGTACTGCATCATGCGGGTGAAGGTGGCAAAGAGGGCATGCCGGTCGGTCAGTCTGTAGTGCAGTGCAAGGCGCGGCTCGAGGGCTGCCGAACGCCAGGCCCCCTGCTGCATGCCCGACAGGCGCAGGCCCGCCATGCCTGACCACCGCCCGTGCTCCCAAGTGTCCTGTACATACCATGCTCCCTGCATTGCCCCCACCCCTGGAGCTTCTTTCACCAGCGTGAAAGCCGTATCGGCTGTTGCCTGGTTGAAGGAATAGCGATAAGGCGCCCAGGTGAGGCGCGCAAGCTCCATACCTGTCTCCAGCCGGTGGCCGGGCAGCGCCCACCTTCCCCACATATGGGCGCGATAGCTGCTCACGGATGCCCGGAAAAAGCTACTTTGCACCTGGCTGCTATCGGTATCGGGATCCGTGCGCTGTGCATAGCCCCACATCACGGGGGCGTAATTTGCCGAAAGGCGGAACCCCACATGGAGGCTGTCGCCAAAATGGCGGGTGCCACCCAGCACCAACAACCGATTGCCCCAGCCCAAATGGTAGCGTTCTTCCTGCAGGGGGCTTGCCTCCGGGCCGTTCGGCGTCTGCGTAACCGACTGACGGCGCGTGCGCACATCGAGCTGGTCTTGCCCCCACCAGGCGGTGAGCCACAGGCGCCATGCCGTGGCAGGCCGCAGCTCGAGTTTGAGGTGATAATCGTGCAGGAAAGCGCTGCCCTGCTGCAAGCCTCGGTTGGGCGTGGCCTGCAAGCGCGCCACCCCCAGATACAGCAGATCGGCCCAGGTGCGGCGCGCGCCCACCTGCAAGGTGGCTCGGGACGACAAGGGACCATGAGCCATCACACGACCACTGATCAGACTCAGCCCGCCCTGCACATGCCATGCCGTGTCGGAAGCCTGGCGCAACGACACGTCGATGACCGAGCTGAGGCGCCCGCCGTAACGCGCGGGGAAACCGCCACGGTAGAACCGTACATCGCCCACGGCATCGGCATTGAGTACCGAAAGGAAGCCGAACAAATGGTTGGCGTAGTAGATCGGTTCACCATCGAGCAACAGCAGGTTCTGGTCGCGCAAGCCGCCACGCACGAAGATGCTGCTCTGCCCTTCCACTCCCGTTTGCACCCCGGCCATGGTGCCCAGTACCCGTTGCACGTCGGGCTCGCCCAACAGGACCGGCCGAACCAAAACTTCCTTTGCCGAAAGGCGCACCAGCTCGGTATTTTCAGGTGCAAAGAAGACCTCGCGCTGCCGTCGGGCTACAACTTCGGCTTCAGGCAAGCGCTCGCCTGCCTCGAGCAGTACGCGCAGCGGCTGCCCGACAGGCAAACGGAGCACCAGCACCGTATCGCGATAGCCGACGTACGAGATGCGCAGCCGCGCACTGTCGGCCGAAGTGGAAATGCGAAAATACCCCAACGAATCGGTCACGGCCCCCGAAGCCGATACATAGTCGTACACATTGGCATTTACCAGCGGGGTGCCGCTGGCGGCATCTCGCACGAACCCTTCAATCTGGGCATGAAGAAAAGAAACGCAGCACAGCAAGCACGACAAGGCCCACATCCGGATGCACATGCGCGGTGCATGTTGAAGCAAGACGTGTTTGTGTTTCATGTCAGGGTTTTACGACAAGTGTTACGAGGGCACAGGCAAGGGGCCTGCACCCTCGTAAAATCGATCTCATACTATTGCATGTTACACTTTCTATTAGTGGACGAACACCTTTTCCGTCTTTGTGGCGTGATAGCTGCGCCAATGGAAGACATAGACCTTGCCTGCGTCCAACCAGCCAGAGGCACGCAGGTCTTCCACGATGCGTGCTACGGGACGAGGCCAGGCTTCCACACCCGACCAAACCAGTCGCCCCGTGAGGTCGTACACGTACAAGCGACAAGGCCAGCTCAGCGGGACAGGTGCCTGCCCCTTGGTGGCAGGTGGCTCCATGACAGTGGCCTGATGGGGCGTACCTACACGATCAGGATCCGTCGGCTCAGGCAAGGGAGTTTGGCCCATGTCTCCATCCTGTTGCCCGGCCTGGGCCTGCAGCCATCCGATGGGCGGCCCTTGCAGACCCGGTTCACAACCAATGGAATACATCAGCTCGCCATACTCACCCGGCAAGGGTTGATAGAAATTCCAGCCATCCCAGGGCCAGAGGGCCAGATCGGCAGCCGCCTTGCTCAACACGTACTCTGAATTAAAGAGCTCGTCAAACCCTTTGGCCATCCAGTTGCCAAACTGATCCGTGCAACATGCTTCCGGCGGGGTGGCATCGGCATGTACTACGGCGCTCATTTGAAAAGCTGATCGTACCGAGGCCCAGGAACGCCATTTGCGCTTGCCGCCCGAACGCAACCAGGACGCCGAATAAAGATGAAAACGCACAGGATGGTTGGGAGGAAAACAAAATTTCCGGTCGTTTACCGCGATCAGGGCAGTGCGCTTGTCTTTGATGCCCCATGTGCCTGTGTGCTCCCATGCCTTGACGGACAACATATTTTTGATTGCTTCTGCCAGGTTTTCCAAAAGGACGTTGAAATTGGTACTGTCGCCAGACAGCCAATCCGACAAGACCAACTGGGCAATGTTCAGCGGTGCCAGCCAAAACTGGGGGTTGGCGGTGACCTCTGCATAAGCCGAGACATGCGCCTGCCCGGCTGCCAATACTTCCAGGCTATCGGCCTCTTCCTTTATCAGCACCGCAAAGTCTTCCGCATCGGCCCAGGCTGCCTTGTTGCCGATGGTCACACACCATCCCGCATCTTTGGTGATCTCGGTGTACAAAGAAGTGAGGTAATCGCTACCCAGATAAACGCACTTGTCTGCGCACGCACAACCCCGGGGAAGCTGCTCATAGTTGATACATAAAAAAGCATAGGCCAGCTCTGCATGATTTGCAGAAATGGCCTGCTCTTCGTTCGACTCATCGAATGAGTATTCGAAATGCCCATTACCCGTACGACATCCTTGAGTGTAAAGGCTCAGGTCCTTTGCCGGTCCAGCCCACACTCCGGCAAATTCATACAACGCATCGGGATCGCCAAGATCTCCGGAAGACGATTGGGGGAACGGGACGATGGTGCCGCCCATCAGACTCCCTGCTTCCACATTTTGTGTTCGCTGAAGCACGAATTTGCAACGACATTCCTCCGTGTCCGCAACTGCAAACACCGCTTCCGGCGGCCATTGCTGGCCATAGTCCTGCATAAAGGGTTCCCCATCGAGCAGATATTGCTGCAGGAAAGCCACCCGCTCGAGCACAGGCAGTTCGTCCCGGTGGGCAAGGAACGATACGAGCCCCTCATCGGCTTGAGACATGAATTCCTCGAGAACCTCGAACATAGCCTTGCTCACGCTTATACCACCGCCATAGTCCACGCCCGGAAAGGTCTCGAAGCGGGCCAGGGTGCGCATCTCACCGCAATAATCTTCGGCCCACACCGTGAAAATTCGATTCTGCGGCAAGTTGGTCAGGTAAAGCTGACCAGAACTGCGTGAAACGTGATATTCGCCAAAGGCATTCCCGTTCTCGTCCTGAACGAGCACGCGCGTGCTCAGCTTGGGCGTGCGAAACCGGATGAGCGCTTTGGCATAATCGAGGTAGTGCACAACATTTACACTCACGAGTTGCGGCGGATGACAGCCGGAATCGGGTTGTGCATAGGCTCCGAATGAAATCAAAAAAAGAAAGGCTTGCAAAACAAACAACAAGACCTTTCTTCTCCACTCACTTGCTCGTTGCATGGGTTAGAGTTTTTAATGGCATCTATTCACCTCCACCATCAGGGCGGGAGGCTTCGCCCATATA
>CAYNYN010000250.1:0-4535 GCA_964401445.1 uncultured Saprospiraceae bacterium
GGGACTCAACATATACTTGTTTTTCCTCATGCCACTGAGGCGTTTTTCTATTTTTGCCCACATGAACGATCCAATTCACCCAAAGCGCACACTTCACATGAACAATAAACGACTCACGCTGCTGGTCCTCGCCATGTTTGCAGGCCTCTGGCTTCAGGCCCAGGTTCCCAAGGCATTTTCCTATCAGGCTGTCGCGGCCGACGCGGCCGGCAATGAGCTGGCCAACACCGTCATCGGCCTGCGCTTTTCCATCATCAAGGACAGCATCGATGGCGAAGTGGTGTGGCGGGAAACACACCAGGTGGGCACCGACCCCTTCGGGCTTTTTACCGTACAGGTGGGTACCGGCACGCCTGCGGGTGGCACGGCCCCCTCGTTCGACCAGATCGACTGGAGCCACGGCAAGTACTTCCTGCAGGTGGAGATGGATCCGGCCGGCGGTACCAACTTCTCGCTGATGGGCACCACCCAACTGCTGTCGGTGCCCTATGCGCTCTACGCCGAAACGGCCGGCACGGCCAAAAACGACCTCGACACCGACCCCACCAACGAGCTGCAGACGCTCGAAGTGTCGGGCGACACGCTCAAGCTGTCGGGTGCTCCGCCCGTCGTCTTCGCCGACGCCGATGCCGATCCC
Organism: uncultured Saprospiraceae bacterium; assembly: GCA_964401445.1. Lineage (GTDB taxonomy): Bacteria > Bacteroidota > Bacteroidia > Chitinophagales > Saprospiraceae > WFYJ01. Next base: position 638 of record CAYNYN010000250.1, read on the forward strand.
ACCAATGAGCTGCAGACGCTGGCGCTCAACGGCACCGTCCTGTCGCTCAGCGGCACCAACAGCGAGGTGGACCTTGCCGCGGTGAGTGGCGACAACGACCCCACCAATGAGTTGCAGCAACTCGAAATCCATGGCGACACGCTGATACTGAGCGGCGGGGGTGGCAGCGTCGTGCTCAGCGAGGGCAACCTCTTCAACGCACCGGGCGCTTCGCTCACCCTCCCACAGGGGATCGGGACGGAATTCGTCTTCATTCCGGACACGCTCACGGTGCCTTCCGGCAAAACCTTCTACGTCATCGCAGCAGAAGACGACATGATCCTGCCAGACTATGCCGTGAACGGACTGGGCCTGGCGCTCACCTCGCCCTCGATGCCTATGTTCGGGCAAGGGGTATTCGTGGACAACTGCCGCTGTATCGGTTTTTACAAAGACTTCGACCCGCTCATCGATCCCCTCGTCATCGTGCTGCAAGCCAACAACGCCAACACCTTCAACGTGCCGCCCGACAAACACCTCATCATCAAAAGCGGCCTGAACGCCAACACGCCGATCACGCTCAATGGCTCGGTGATCAATTTCTTCAGCTCCAATTTCGAAGCACTGGTCATCCCCGGCGGCACGGCCATCACCAACAACTCGGCCGACGAGGTCATCATCACCGGCTATTTGCTCGACATCAACTGACAGCCCATGCGCATCCGCGACACACTACTGTTCCTCGCAGTCCTGTTGGGTGGCAGCCTGCACGGGCAAAGCCTCAAAAGGGCCGTGCTCTCTTCGGCGGGCCAGTCCCTGCAGGGCAGTGGCTACTATTTCCACACCACGGTGGCCCAGCCACCCAACGCCGGCACCATATCTGACGGGCAGCACTACCTGCGCCAGGGCTTCGAGCAGCCCCTCAGGGGCAATTGCGCCACGGCACCCCAGGCCATCTTCACGGTCGACAGCGTGGCCAACAGCACCTGTGGCCTGCAGTACAACTTCCACTATGCCGGCGCCATGGAGCCCGGAATGACGTTCCTGTGGGAGTTCGGCGACCAGGCCATCCCTGCCACCAGCACCCTGCCCGACCCGCAGGGCGTGGTCTTCACGTTCAACGGCATTGCCGAGGTGAAGCTCACCGTCACGGCCGGCGATTGCACTTCCTCCACTACGCGCACCGTGTACGTCTCTTCGACCACCTTCACGGCCTCGGCCCAGGTCATGGACGTCATCTGCTTCGACGATCACGACGGCTCCATCAGCTTGCTCATCAGCGGGGGCATGCCTCCCTACACGGTGGTCTGGACCACCGGCGACACGGGGCTGGTGCTCACCGACCTGTATCCGGGGCTTTACGGCTTCACCATCATCGATGCGCAGGACTGCATGATCGAAGGGAACGCCGAGGTGCAGGGACCACCTGCCCTGGACGTCCTGCTCAACGTGACGGATGAAAGCTGCACCGACACGCGCGACGGCAAAATCGTGGCCATGGTCAGTGGTGGCGTGCCCCCCTATACGCTGCTCTGGAGCACGGGCAGCACCGATACCGAAATCGAAGACCTGGGCAAAGGCACCTATGGACTGACCGTGACCGACGCCAGCGGCTGTGAAAAGGCCATCGACAGCATCGCCATCAAGACCTTGTGCACCGACCTGGTGATGTACGAGATCTTCACGCCCAATGGCGACGGCGTCAACGACACCTGGGTGGTGGAAGGCATCGAAAATTTCCCGGACAGCCAGCTCGAGATCTTCAACCGCTGGGGCGAACGCGTGTACCTCGCCATTGGCTACCAAAACGACTGGAACGGCACGACCGCCAACGGCAGCGAGCTGCCGGCCGGCACCTACTACTTCATCCTGCAACTCAACGACGGCACCGGCACCATCCATCGCGGTGCCATCACACTGCTCAGATAGGCGGCAGCGAAAAACCTGGATCGAGTTTTCTGCAGAAAGTCGATGGACGATGGACGATGGACAATAGACGATAGACGATGGACGATAGAGACGCAAGCCGCATATTCACAACACTGTAAATCAACTTTAAACACTAAACTTTAAACTCAAACACTTAACCCTCAACGCTACACCCTCAACTATTTTATCAGGTGCCCAAGGATTCGATTCGCCTCCAAGAGCGCACCTGCCCCACACCTGAAGCCCGCATCCGAGCCCGTACGACGCACAAACAGAACCCATGCCACGAAGCATCCGCATACTCGTCCTGATGGTATTGCCCTTCTGTGCCACGGCACAGCAATACCCGCTTTTTTCCAACTTCCTCAACCACAGCTACGGCTACAACCCGGCCATCATCGCCGAGAGCGACGGCCTGTACGCCAATGCCCTGTACCGCCTGCAATGGCAGGGCTTCGACGGCGCGCCGCGCACCCAGCTGCTCAACGTACAGGGCACGCTGGGCAAGGCGCCCATCGCGCTCGGCGGCTACTACTTCAACGACCAGGCAGGGGCGCTCACGCGGCTGGGGGGCTCGGGCATGCTGGCCTTCGTACAGGATCTGGGCGAAGCCACGCGCCTGTCGGTGGGCTTCTCGGGTGGCTATTTCCTGCTGCGCCTCAACCCCGAGGCCACCATCCAGGACCCCAACGACGTCTTGCTGCTCAACGGCATGGACGAACAGATGTTTGCCGACTTCAATGCCGGCGTCTATCTGAAGACGCACGGCTTCTACCTCGGCTTTTCCATTCCGCAGGTCATCGAGCGCGAGATCCGCTTTTCGCAAACGACGCCTGCCGGCATCCTGCGCCGCCACTACTACGGCCTGGCCGGCTACCGCTGGCAGGTAGGGCGCAACGTCCACATCGAGCCGACGGCCATCCTGAAATACGTGGCAGGGGCGCCGCTGCAGTACGAAGGCTCGCTGCGGTTCGACTTCGGTTTCCTGTGGCTGGGAGGCAGCTACCGGTCCGACCGCACGCTGATCGGTCTCATCGGCTTCGATGCCGGCAACCTGACGCTCAGCTATGCCTACGACATGGCCACCTCCTCGCTGCGCCACGTGAGCAGCGGCAGCCACGAGCTGGGCGTAGGCATGCGCTTCGGCAAAAAGCGCGACAAGGACGGCGACGGCATCCCCGACGAACGCGATCGCTGCCCCGACGAGCCGGGCACCAGGGCCCATAAGGGCTGCCCCGAGCCCGAAAAGGAACCCGAACCCGAGGAGCCGCCCGTTGCCGACCGCGATGGCGACGGCACGCCCGATGCCCAGGACACCTGCCCCGACCTGCCCGGACCCCGTGAAAACGCTGGCTGCCCCTGGGGCGACCGCGACAAGGACGGCATCCGCGACGCCATCGACGAATGCCCCGACGTGCCGGGCGTGGCCTCCAACCGCGGCTGCCCCCTCAATGACCGCGACGGCGACGGTATCGTGGACGACAAGGACAAATGCCCCGACGTGCCCGGCCCCGTGCGCTTCGAGGGCTGCCCCGGATCCGACCAGGACAACGACGGCGTGCCCGACGAAGAAGACGCCTGCCCCAACACGGCCGGGCCGGCCAGCAACGACGGCTGTCCCAAGCCCACACGTCAGGAGATGGACATCCTCAACCTGGCCATCCGCAACCTCTATTTCGACACCGACAAGTGGGACATCTGGGAAGAGTCGTACCCCTACCTCGACCAGCTGGCCGAAATCATGATCAAACACCCCGACTGGAAGCTGCGCATCCGCGGCCATGCCGACGCGCGCGGCGACGAGGAGCACAACCTGCGCCTGTCGAAGCGCCGCGCCGAAGCCGTGATGTTCTACCTCATCAACCGGGGCGTCAGCCGCGACCAGCTCATCGTCGAGTACTTCGGCGAGCTGGCACCCGTGGCACCCAACGACGATCCGGCCGGCCTGCAGCTCAACCGAAGGGTCGAGATGGAGTTCGTGTTCGAATGA
>CAYNYN010000250.1:4635-5853 GCA_964401445.1 uncultured Saprospiraceae bacterium
TTTCACCGATTCACCCGATTTCACCAGAAAAAAAAGCGTTGCGTTCCGTTGCGACTTTGCAGCCTCGCGCGCGGAACAGCACCAGCAAGCAAGAAAAGACCTTTCACCATGAGAAAACTGACTGCTGACATCGTGTACCCCGTTTCGGCCGAGCCCATACCCCAGGGGGTCGTCATCGTGTCCGACGAAGGCGAGATCGTCGGGCTCGGCACGCGCGAAGGCCACGACCCCGCCACCCTCGAGCGGTACGAGGGGGCGCTGGTGCCCGGCTTCGTCAACGCACACTGCCACCTCGAGCTGTCGCACATGAAGGGCAAGGTGGACACGGGCACCGGCCTGCTGCCCTTCCTCAAGAGCGTGGTCAGCTTCCGCGACGTGGACCAGGCCCTCATCGATCGGGCCATCGAGGAGGCCGACGCCGAGATGCAGCGCGAAGGCATCGTAGCCGTGGGCGACATCAGCAACAAGGCCGACACGGCCCGCGTCAAGGCGGCCAGCCCCATCCGCTACTACACCTTCGTCGAGATGTTCGACTTCATGCAGGATGCCTGGGCCGAAAAGACCTTCAACGACTACATGGCCGTCTTCGAAGCGCAGGCCGACGGCGGGGGCAATCGCAAGAGCGTGGTGCCCCATGCGCCCTACACCGTTTCCGAAAAGCTGTTTGCCCTCTTGCGTCAGGCGCAAACGCCACCCTGCACCGTGAGCATCCACAACCAGGAGACCTGGCACGAAGACGCCTTCTTCCTGCGCGGCGAAGGGGGCTTTCCCGACTTCTTCCGCGACTTCGGCATCGACATGAGCGGGTTCCGGCCCACGGGCAAGACGTCCATCCACTACGCGCTGGCGCACATGAACCCCGAGTGCCGCACCCTCTTCGTGCACAACACCATGACCACGCCCCCCGACATCGAGGCGGCCCATGCGTGGGGCGGCAAGAACGTCTTCTGGGTCACCTGCCCCAACGCCAACCTCTACATCGAGAATCGCCTGCCCCACTACCGCCATTTCCTCGATGCCGACGCCCAGGTCTGCATCGGCACCGACAGCCTCACCAGCAACTGGCAGCTCAGCGTGCTCGAAGAGATGAAGACCATCGCCCGCTACCAGTCGTATGTGCCTTTCGGCAAAATGCTCGAATGGGCCACGCTCAATGGCGCGCGCGCCCTCGGCTTAGACGACGCGCTGGGCAGCCTCGAGCCCGGCAAGCGCCCGGGT
>CAYNYN010000251.1:0-3148 GCA_964401445.1 uncultured Saprospiraceae bacterium
GTGTCGTCGTTGCGGACGGCGATGAGGGCCTTGCGGCCGTCGGCCAGGGTGAGGGCGGCGAGGTGGCGCACCTGACCGAAGAGGGCCAGCCCCGTCTCCCTGGGTTCCGTTTGCCGGAAGGCGGGCGCATCGAGCCAGAGGTGGCCATATGAGGCGTCGTAGCGGCCGATGGACGGCTGCGCCCCGTAGAAGTTGCCGCCGGCCACGACCTCGGTGGTGCCGTTGCCGTCGAGGTCGGCCGTGGCGAAGGCGTAGAGCGCCGACCACTGGCCGTCGGCGGGCAGGCGATGCACGCGCATGCGGCCGTCGTCGCCCCGCTCGAGCCAGACGGAAGCCAGCTTCTCGGCGCGGTAGTAGTTGACCTGCTGGGGCGTGAGGTACTCGATGATCTCGTCGAAGGGGGCGCGGGCATAGCTGGCGTAGTCGGGGTAGGCCTTGCGCAGGCTCACGAGCTGGGCCACCAGCTCGTCGCGTGCGGCGAAGGGGTAGCGCTGTCCCTGACGGAAGTAGGTGAGGATGGGGTCGGTGCTGAAGTTGCGGTCGAAGTCGGCCGAGAAGAGCTCGACGGGCTCTTCGGGCGTGGCCACGAAGGGGCTGTTGAGCCCCATGTTGCCGGCCAGCAGGTCGGTGTCGCCGTCGCCGTCGAGGTCGGCGGCGGCGAGGGTGCGCCACCAGCCGTGGCTGTCGGGCACGTCCATCTTGAGGATGCGCCCCCCTTCGATGCGGAAGAAGCTGACGGGCAGGTAGTCGCCCACGACCACCAGCTCGCGGCGCTCGGGCAGCCAGCAGGCCGAGGTGACCATGCCAAGCTGGCGCAGGGGCACGGCCCAGGGCGTCTCCGCTTCCGCAAAACGGGCGCTGCCGTCGTTGAGCAGCACGTGGCTGCGCGGCACGCGGCCGTAGTGGCCCGTCACGTTGCGCGTGCCGACGAACAGGTCGAGGTCGCCGTCCTCGTCGAAGTCGGCGGCCACGACGCAGGCCGTGTTTTCGAACATGGGGGGCAGGGCGCCTTCCGCTTTCGCAAAACGGCCCGTGCCGTCGTTGAGGTAGAGACGGTCGGCGAGCTGGGGCGCGTTGCCGGGGAAGGCATTGCCGGCGCTGGCCACGTACAGGTCGAGGTCGCCATCGCCATCGGCATCGAAGAAGGTGGCGGCCACGTCTTCGCTCAGCTCGGCATCGTCGAAGCGCTGCATTTGCCGGAAGGCAGCCCGACCATTGTCGAGCACCTGCACGTACAGGGCGCCGGCCTGACCGCGGGCGCCGCCGAAGAAGAGGTCGTCGTAGCCGTCGCCGTTGACGTCGCCTTTTGCGAAAGCGGGGCCCTCGGTCGAGAGCATGAAGGGCATCAGCTTCTCGATGTTGAAGTCGTTGAATTCGTCTTCCGTGTGGCGAAAGTCGATGCCGAGGCGGTCGGCCATTTCGCGGAAGCGGACCGGTGGCTGATCGCTGCCTTCCGGTGCTTCCTCCGGGCGGGCGTCGGCATGGCGCAGCACGAGCGTCTGGTCGGCATTTGCCGAAAGGCGCTGCCTGCGGCCATCGGGCCAGCGCACCTCCACCTCGGCCTGTGTGGCCTCGCCCAGGCCGAAGACGAGCAGCGGCTCCACCGAGCTGAGCCAGCCGCGCGTGCCCTGGCACTCCTGCATCTGGGTGCCTGCGGCGGTGCGCACCCACACGCGGGCGCCCAGCCCGAAGCGGTTGGCCTGCGGCCCTTCGAAGCGCACGCGCAGGAAGTGGCCCTTGCCCTGCTCTGCGGCGCGGTTGCGGTAGAGGGTGGCCGGCTCGCCCAGGTTGTTGACCACGAGGTCGAGGTCGCCGTCGGCATCGAGGTCGGCCCAGGCGGCGCCGTTGGTGCAGCCCACGTCGGCCAGGCCCCAGCGCACCGACACCCGCTCGAAGGTGCCGTCGGCGCGGTTGCGGAAGGCCTGGTTGGGCACGATGCCCGGCGGCATGTGGCTGGCCAGCTCCAGGTCGGAAGCCGACTCCTGGATGGCTTCGCTGCTGATGTATTTGAGGTAGTCGAGGTCGTTGGGGCGGCGCCAGATGCCGTTGGTGACGTAGAGGTCTTTCCAGCCGTCGAGGTCGTAGTCGGCCATGAGGGCGGCCCAGCTCCAGTCGGTGGTGGCGATGCCGGCCCACTGCCCGATCTCGGCGAAGTGGACGAGCGAGTCGGTCAGCACGCCCATGTTGCGCTGCAGCATGTTGCGCGGGTACTGATAGTGGTAGCCGAAGTTGAGCTTGTGCTGGTAGATGTTGTAGGGGTCGGCGCCGACGCTGGACTTGTACACCACCTCGTCTTCGGGTTTCATGTCGAGGGTGACGATGTCGGTCCAGCCGTCGTTGTCGTAGTCGGCCAGGTCGTTGCCCATGGTGAAGGTGCTGGTGTGGCCCACGGCCTGGCGGATGACCTCGCGGAAGGTGCCGTCGCCGTTGTTGAGGTAGAGGTAGTCGTGTTCGTGAAAGTCGTTGGACACGTAGATGTCGGGCCAGCCGTCGTTGTCGAGGTCGCTCACGCCCACGGCCAGGCCATAGCCCATGGGGCCTCCGTAGATGCCGGCCTCGGCGCTCACGTCGGTGAAGTGGTCGCCGTCGTTGCGGTAGAGGCGGTCGCCGGCCAGGCTGTCACGCCGCATGCGGTTTTCGCCGGGCACATAGACGTCGGCCGAGTGGACGGCATGGCACAGCAGGTACATGTCGAGGTCGCCGTCGCGGTCGTAGTCGAGGAAGGCGGCGTGCTGGGCATAGCCTCGGAAGTCGAGCCCCCACTCGGCCGCGCTTTCGCGAAAGGTGCCGTCGCCGTTGTTGAGGTAGAGCAGGTTGTGGCCTTCGAGCTTGCGGAAGCCGCTCACCACGCAGACGTAGATGTCGAGCCAGCCGTCGCCATCGACGTCGGCCATGGTGGCGCCGGTGGTCCAGTGGCCGGCCTCGGGTCCGCCCACGCCGGCCGCCTCGGTGATGTCTTCGAACCGCCAGTCGCCCAGGTTGCGATACAGGCGGTTGGTGCCCTGGTTGGAGGTGAAGAACAGGTCGGGCAGGCCATCGCCCGTGACGTCGCCGGCACACACGCCGCCGCCGTTGTAGAAGTACAGATACTTGATGATGTTGAAGTCTTCCGTCTCGGTGAGCTTGTTGGTGAAGGCGACGCCCGTGG
>CAYNYN010000251.1:3248-5808 GCA_964401445.1 uncultured Saprospiraceae bacterium
CATCACTCCTCATCGGCCTGCCCTGCCGCTCACCGCACGAGCAATACGTCGCCGTGGTGCCGGATGCGCCTGCCGGCAGGGCCGCGCAAGCAGGCGCGCCAAAGATACACACCCGTGGGTAGTGGGCTGCCGTCGTGGCTGCGGCCGTCCCATCCATCGGCAGGCACGCCCGTCAGGCCGTCCGTGCGCCGCCACACCAGTGCGCCCCAGCGGTCGTACACCTCGAGCCACTCGACGGGCCAGGCCCCTTCGGCCTGCAGGTAGAAGCGGTCGTTGATGCCGTCGCCATTGGGACTGAACGCGTTGGGCGCATACACAGGCAGGTCGGGCTCGGGCACGTACACCGCCGTATCGGCGGCCACGCATCCCTGCCCGTCGGTCAGCTGCACCGCCACGCGCACCGTATCGTAGAGCACGAGCGCCGGCATGGCGCAGGCCGCGCAGGAGAGCGTGCCCTGCCCCGCCACCGTCCACCGATAGCTGAAGGGCCCATCCCCTTCCGCTTGCGCAAAAAGCGCGACAGGGGTGCCGGCAGGCAGGGTTTCGCCTTTCGGCAAATGCACCGCGGGCGCCGGCGTGCGCGCCACGACGAGCACCGAATCCGTCCACGTGGCACACGCGCCCTCCACCGTCACGGCCCACCAGCCCGGCGCGTCGGCCAGGACGGCCGCCGTGGTGTCGCCATGGCTCCAGCGATAGGCAAGCCCGCCGCCGGCCGCCTCGAGGCGCACGGTGCTGCCCGGACACAAGACGACGGTATCCGGCTCGATCACGTTCTCGGGCGCGCCGATGACGGTCAGCGTGTCGAAGTTCGAAGGCAGCAGCGTGTCGAGCGCCAGGGGCAGCCGGCGCAGCCAGGCCCTGCCGGGCCACGTGCCCGTGTCGGCAGGCACCTGCACGCGCAGCACCACGCTGTCGGCACCCAGCAGCACGTCCGTCTCGTGGTAGTGCAGGCGCGTGCTGCCCGGCCCCTCGAGCAGCAGCCCGTAGAAGGGCGCCTTTTCCACCTCGAGGATGACGAAGCCCGCGGCCAGCGTGTCGCGCAGGTCGAGGCGGCGGCGGGCGATGGCGCTGGTGTTGCGAAAGCGATAGACCAGCCGCAGCTCGCTGCACGGCAGCACGCGCCGGCTGCTCCACCTTCGCGCGAAGCCAAAGCGGTAGGCGCAGCTGCAGGCATCGGTGCGGGTGCCCGCAGGGGCCTGGGCCTGGCTCACCACCGTGCCGTTCGTTTTGCGAAAGCGCACCAGCAGCTTGTCCACCCCACCCTGGGCGGCAAAGCCGTACAGGTCGCCATCGGGCAGGTAGAAAATGCCGCCGGCGCGGTCGAACTGTGACTGGGGCACATAGCCGTTGTCGGTCACGTTGCCCGCCGTGGTGACGTTGACGATGCGGTGGTGCAGGGCGTCGAAGCCGCGCATGCCGCCAAACTCGGGATCGAAGGCCACGTCGTCGATGCGCACCGGCTCGGTGGAGATGACCGACAGGGCGCCGGCCGGATGGCCCGGCTCGAACAGGCGGATGTTGTAGAAGTCGCGGTCGGGTTCGTCGAGGGCCGGACGGCCCAGCACGAAGAGGTTGTTGCCCGTGGGCGACACGTCGCCGGCCGTATAGACCAGGCTGCTGTCCAGGCCCTGCGGCAGGCCCAGGTCTTCCCAGCTGCCGCCCGCGCCGATGCGGATGAGGTGGTTGTTTTCCATGGCCAGGCCGTAGAGATGGCCGTCGCGCACGCTGTAGCCCGCCGCCTGGATGGTCCACGGCAACTGGGCCACCAGCACGTAGCTGGCCGTCACCGGCAGGTTGTCGGTCACGCGCACCTCATACAGCTCGCTGCCGCCCCCGTTGGTGGTGGCGCGCAGCAGCCAGACCCGCCCGTCGCACGGCAGCGGCTGGGCGCCGGCCACGACGACCCAGCAGGCCAACCCAAAGCTCAGCAGCGCAGGTACCGAAGGAAACATGATGAAAGATAGCACGCCGGGGAATATTTGCGAGCTGGTAAGGGGTGAGACGCCGCCTGCCCGCGAGGTCGAGCGATACCTTACGACCATGTCCACGCCCCACCGCACCGTAACACTGCGGAAGTTTCGAGTGGGTGTATAGCTTTGGGGCTCTACAAAAACCGCAGCCATGGCAGGAGAAAAGAATCTGACCGAACTGCTGAAAAACATGACGCCCGTGCTCCATGAAGGGGCTTATGTCTTCGTCAGTGTGGCCGATCCCTCGGCCATCGACCTCGGGGACGCCATCTGCACCTTCCGGGAAGCCGAGGGCACGACCCTCATCCTGCCCAAAGAAAAAGCCGACGCCCTCCACCTGCCGTACGACTACGTGGCAGCCTGGATCACGCTCATGGTGCATTCTTCACTGGAAGCCGTCGGCCTGACGGCCGCCTTTGCCAGCGAGCTGGCCCGACACGGCATCAGCTGCAACGTGGTGGCCGCCTGGTATCACGACCACATCTTCGTCGATCAAAAAGACGCCCACCGCGCCCTCGAGGTGCTGCGCGCACTGGCTGCCAGAGCGAGAGGATTCGACGGTTGAGACTCGCTGCGCTCGATGTTGA
>CAYNYN010000252.1:0-5807 GCA_964401445.1 uncultured Saprospiraceae bacterium
CTCAACCATTTTTTCACAGCGGACTCAAATAAAGTACCATGGATCCACAGACTGCCTTTCCGCACCTCTTTGCTCCGCTCGATCTGGGCTTCACCACCTTGCGCAACCGCGTGCTGATGGGCTCGATGCACACGGGCCTCGAAGAAGAAAAAGGCGGATTCGAGAAGCTGGCTGCCTTCTACCGCGAGCGGGCGCGGCATGGCGTGGCGCTCATCGTGACGGGCGGCATTGCGCCCGACTGGCGGGGCTGGCTCTCTCCCTTCGGCGCCAAGCTGACCAACACGCGCGAAGCCGAGCGGCACCGGCCCATCACCGAGGCCGTGCACGAAGAGGACGGCAAGATCTGTCTGCAGATCCTGCACTCGGGCCGTTATGGCTACCATCCCTTCTGCGTGGCGCCCTCGCCCGTCAAGTCGCCCATCTCGCCCTTCAAGCCGTGGGCGCTGAGCAAGCGCGGCATCGAGCGCACCATCCGCCACTTCGTGCGCTGTGCGCGGCTGGCGCGCAAGGCCGGCTACGACGGCGTCGAGGTGATGGGCTCGGAAGGCTACCTCATCAACCAGTTCATCGTGCAGCGCACCAACAAGCGCACCGACGAGTGGGGCGGCCCGTTCGAGAACCGTATCCGCTTCCCCGTCGAGATCGTGCGGCGCATCCGCGAAGAGCTGGGCCACGACTTCATCATCATCTACCGCCTGTCGATGCTCGACCTGGTGGAGGACGGCTCCACCTGGGAAGAGGTCGAGGAGCTGGCGCGCCGCATCGAGGCCGCCGGCGCCAACATCATCAACACGGGCATCGGCTGGCACGAGGCACGCATCCCCACCATCGCCACCATGGTGCCGCGCGCCGGCTTCAGTTGGGTCACCAGGCGCCTGATGGGCAAGGTGGGCATCCCGCTGGTGACGACCAACCGCATCAACATGCCCGAGGTGGCCGAACGCATCCTGGCCGAAGGCCATGCCGACATGGTGAGCATGGCGCGGCCCTTCCTGGCCGATGCCGAGATCCTGAGCAAGGCGCGCCAGGGCAAGGTGCACGCCATCAACACCTGCATCGCCTGCAACCAGGCCTGCCTCGACCACACCTTCAAGCAGATACCGGCCACCTGCCTGGTCAACCCGCGCGCCTGCCGCGAGACCGAGCTGGTCATTCGTCCGGCTTCCGCCAAAAAGAAAATCGCCGTGGTGGGTGCCGGCCCCGCCGGGCTGGCCTGCGCCACCACCGCCGCCGAACGCGGCCACGAGGTGCACCTGTACGAAGCCAGCGACCGCATCGGCGGCCAGTTCAACATGGCCAAGCGCATCCCCGGCAAGGAAGAGTTCAACGAGACGCTGCGCTACTTCGACCACCGCCTGCGCGAGACGGGCGTCCACCTGCACCTCGACACCTTCGCCACGGCCGAGATGCTGCGCGCGGGCGGCTTCGACGAGGTGGTGCTGGCCACGGGCGTCAAGCCGCGCACGCCCGACATCCCGGGTATCGACCATCCCAAAGTGTTGTCCTACATTGACGTGCTGTGGCACGACAAGCCCGTGGGCCAGAAGGTGGCCATCATCGGGGCCGGCGGCATCGGCTTCGACGTGGCCGAGTTTCTGACGCACGGCCAGCGCCACCCCAGCCTCGACGTGCAGGCCTTCGCCGAAGAGTGGGGCGTGGACCTGAGCTACCGCCATCGCGGCGGCCTCACCGAACCGCATCCCGAGCCCTCGCCGCGCGAGGTGTGGCTCATGCAGCGCAGCCCCGGCAAGCCCGGCAAGCGCCTGGGCAAGACGACGGGCTGGATCCATCGCCTCAGCCTGCGCCACAAAAACGTGCACATGATGGGCGGCGTCAAATACCTGCGCATCGACGACGATGGCCTGCTCATCGAACACCAGGGCGAGCAGAAGCTGCTGCCGGTGGACCACGTCGTCATCTGCGCCGGCCAGCTGGCCCTGCGCGAGCTGCAGCAGCCCCTCGTCGAGGCCGGCCTCAGCGTCCACCTCATCGGCGGGGCCGACGAGGCGCGCGAGCTCGACGCCAAGCGCGCCATCGACCAGGGCACGCGCCTGGCGGCGCGTCTCTGAAGCGCGCCATAGCTATCGGAACAAGGTGACGAACCCTTTGCGCACGCTGTAGCCGCCGCGCGGCTCGCGGAAGCGCACCTGCCACACGTAGGTGCCTGCCGGCAGGTCATGGCCCGTGTTGTGGAGGCGGCCGTTCCAGCGGTGGCGCGGCTCGTGGCTCTCGAACACCTTGCGGCCCCAGCGGTCGAACACCTCGAGCCGGTAGTCGCTCAGGCCGCGCCACACGCCGGCAGGACCGAAGCCTTCGTTGCGGGCGTCGTGGTTGGGCGTGAAGGCGTTGGGCATGAAGAAGGTGTACTCGGGCACCACGTCGAGCCACTGGCGCGCCGTGTCGGTGCAGCCGAGGGCGTGGGTGGCCACCAGCTCGACGCGATACAGGCCCGTGTCGGGAAAGACCCACGCCACCTCCGCTCCTTTACCGAACAAGTCGCCATTGGCGAACCAGTCGAGCTGGGCGGCATTTGCCGAAAGGCTGAAAAACTCCACCTCGGGCCGGAAGCTGGAAAATGTCTCGGGACTGTACCGGAAATCGGCCACCACCGGTGCCTCGATGCGGATGAGGGCCGGAAAGACGGTGTCGATGTGGCAACCGATGGGGCTGGTGACCGAGAGGGCCAGGTCGTAGAGGCCCGGCTCGGCGTAGGTGTGCGCGGGCTGCAGGCTGGTGTCGCGGCCCCCATCGCCGAAGTCCCAGACGACCGAGTAGGTCTCATCGACGGGCGCCGACAGCAGGTCGAAGGCGATGGTTGCCGGCGGGCACGAGAGCGTGTCGTCGGGCGCCACGATGAGGATGGCCGGCGCGGGCTGGTAGCGCACCTGGCGGATGCGCTGGGCCACACAGCCGTTGTCGTCGGTGGCGGTGAGGATGACGTTGTAGTGGCCGGGCGCCTGATAGACGTGGCCGGGCTGGGGGGCGTCGCTGAGGGCGCCGTCGCCGAAGCGCCACTCGCGCTGCACGAGGGGTGCCTCGCCCGCCGTCGTCTGGTCGAAGAACAGCACGGGGCCGGCCCGGCAGGTGTCGTAGGTAAACGAAAAGTCGGGTTTTGGCCCCTCGTAGATGCGCACCTGCAGCAGGGCCGTGTCGCTGCACTCGGCCCCCGGGTTGAGCAGGAGCCAGCCCGCATAAGTGCCCGGACCGGGGAAGGTGAGCTCGGGATTCCACGAGGTGGACGTCAGCGTGTCGCTTTCGCCAAAAAACTCCCAGCGGTAGTCGTCGATCAGGCCTTGCTGTACGCTCTGGTTGGCAAACTGCACCACCGAGTCGAGGCACTGCTCGACGAGCAGGGTGTCGCCGAGGGTGCCGTCGGCTACGACCTGCGCGGCCACCGTCGGCGCGCAATTGACGACGTTGAACTGAAAGTCGCGGCGGATGGTGGACAGCAGCACGCCGTTGCGATACTCCGACACGCACACGCCCACCACGAACTGGCCGAAGGTGTTGGGCGTGCCGGTGAGCAGCCCCGTCTGGGGGTCGAGCTGCAGGGGCGGGTCGGCGCCCATGGGGTTGAGGGGCGTCCAGGGCGGCATGTAGCTCACGGGGTCGTAGGGGGGCGGACAGGCCGGGTCGGGCGCCACCGTGTTGCAGCCATTGCCCCCGAAGCTGTCGCCCCCGCCGGCCAGCGGCGCACACAGCTCGTACACCAGCTGGTCGCCATCGGGGTCGAAGGCGCTGTGGTCGACCATGAGCGGCTCGCCGTTGCAGATGACGATGGGCGGGAAGTTCTCGAAGAAGGGCGAGCTGTTGCACAGGGCCTGCGCCTCGGGCGTGAGCGTGATGGTGAAGGTGGCCCCCACGTCGCCCGGCGTGGTGATGTTGCTGATCGAGTTGTTGCGGCAGCAGCGCTGGTACGAGATGGTGTAGGGCTCGCTGCTGGGCCAGTCGTCGAACGTGTAGAGGAAGCTGTAGATGCCTTCCTGCACGCAGATGCTGGGCGGGATGTTGACGCAGGGATTGTCCACCTGCGGCTCCAGGTCGTTGACGATGTCGGGGCTGGGGTATCGCGTCTCGATCAGCTCGTCGCCCTTGTAGATCGACACGGCGGCTTCCATGTCGAAATAGGCACCGGTGGGGTCGGAGCAGTCGCGGTACATCTTGAGCACGAAGCGGTAGGTGCCGCCGCCCAGGCACTCGTAGGTGAGCACCCCGCCGATGATGTGTTTGGCGAAAGCCGGAGGCGCCATCAGGCAGAGGACGAACAGACAAAGCCCCCAGAGACGCAGGCGGGCAGATGAGTGGGTACCAGGGTTCATGACTGCAAGATGCACTCCTGCGCCCAATAAGACATTGTCCGTCAGCCGGCAAACTGGTCGGCCTTGCGGCAAATGGCGCGATGGGGGCCTGGGCGCGCCTTTCGGCACGAAGGCAGCGCGCCGGCACCCTGGCCGCTTTCGCGAAAAACTATCTTTGCGGCACCAAAACCAACGCAAAATGAAAATCCTGCTGTTGGGCAGCGGCGGCCGCGAGCACGCCTTCGCCTGGAAGTTGTCGCAAAGTCCCCTGTGTACCGAACTGTTCATCGCGCCCGGCAATGCCGGCACGCGCCTGCACGGCACCAACGTGCCGCTCGATCCCATGGACTTCGAGGCCGTGGGGCGCTTCGTGCAGGAGCGCGGCATCGAGATGGTCATTCCCGGCCCCGAGGCGCCGCTCGTGGCGGGCATCACCGACTGGTTCGAGCAGCACGAAGCGCTGCGCCACGTGCCCGTCATCGGTCCTACGGCCGAGGCCGCGCGGCTCGAGGGCTCGAAAGCCTGGGCCAAGGACTTCATGATGGAAAACGGCATCCCGACGGCGGCCTGCCGCGTCTTCACGCGCGAGACGATGGAGGAAGGGCTGGCGTATGTGCGCAGGCACCGCCTGCCCGTGGTGCTGAAGGCCGACGGCCTGGCTGCCGGCAAGGGCGTGGTCATCTGCCAGACACACGAGGAGGCCGAACGCGAGTTTCGCGACATGCTCGCCGGCAAATTCGGCGAAGCCAGCGCCCGCGTCGTGGTCGAGCAGTTCCTCGACGGCATCGAGTTTTCGGTCTTCGTGGCGCTCGACGGCAAAAACTGGCAGATCCTGCCCGTAGCCAAAGACTACAAGCGGGTGGGCGAAGGCGACACCGGCCCCAACACCGGCGGCATGGGCGCCGTCTCGCCCGTGCCTTTCGTCGACGAGCTCATGCTCGAGAAGGTGGAAGAGCAGATCATCCGCCCCACCGTGGCCGGCCTGGCCGACGAAGACATCGTGTACAAGGGCTTCCTGTTCCTCGGCCTGATCGACGTGGACGGCAACCCCTACGTCATCGAATACAACTGCCGCATGGGCGACCCCGAGACGGAGGTCGTCTTCCCGCGCCTCGACACCGACCTGGTGGCGCTGTGCCATGCCATCGCCACGGGCTCGCTGGCCGGCCTGCAGGTGAAGCACGACCTGCGCGAGGCAGCTACCGTCATGCTCGTGTCGGGCGGCTACCCGGGCGCCTACGAGAAGGGCAAGCTGATCGAAGGGCTGGACGAGGTGTCGGACTGCATCGTCTTCCACGCGGGCACGCGCCTCGACGACGAGGGTCGCGTGCGCACCAACGGCGGCCGCGTGCTGGCCATCACGGCCCTGGCAGCGACGTTCCCGCAGGCATTGGAGATCTGCTATCGCAATGCCGAAAAAATCCGTTTCGAAGGCAAATACTATCGCCGCGACATCGGCTTCGACCTCATTGGCCACGGCGCCGGTGAATGAATGCCTGTGAAGGAGGA
>CAYNYN010000253.1:0-5786 GCA_964401445.1 uncultured Saprospiraceae bacterium
TCCATAGTCCATCGACTTTTTGCAGTAGGCTCAAAAAAGCGTTGCGCACCGTTGCGACTTTGCAGGAGGCACCCCTCAACTATGCTTATTCTTCGCCAGAATCTGCCTTTCGGCAAACGTAGATCAGCTCGTCGGTGCGCAGGCCGTAGCGCCTCCGCTCTTCGGGTGTCAGCCTTTCGGCAAATGCCACCTCTTCGACCCGGAAGCCGGCCCTGCGCAGGCGATCCGTGAAGTCGCGCCCATAGCGGCGCCAGCGATCGGCCTGGCCGAAACGCATGGCGCGCGCCCGTGGCGTCAGCTCGCCTTCGGCCTCGAGGGTGTGGGCCAACGTCTCGTCGGGGCGATCCATGAGGTAGAGCACGCCCCCGGGCGCCAACACGCGGCGCAGCTCGGCCAGGGCCCGCCGGTCGTCGCGCACGTGGGCCAGCACGTGCGCGCAAAAGATGGCGTCGAAGGACGCATCGGGGTGGGGGATGGCCTGCAGGTCGAAATGCTGCATGGCTACGGGCGACTCGAGGTCGGCGCTCAGGTAGTCGAGGTGGGGCCAGCGCTGCAAACGCGCCTGGATGCCGGGCTCGGGCGCCAGGTAGAGCACCCGTTGCGGGCGGTGCGGCAGATCGGTCGCGCGCTCTATGAACAGCATCAGCAGCCGATGCCGCTCCATGGCCGTACAGGCCGGGCAGATGGCATCCGGGCGCGGATGGTCACCCTCGGTCATGGGCAGAAATTTGCGAAAGCGGCCACCGCAGCAAGGGCAGACCACCTTGTCGCCCCGATACCACCAGCCGCGCAGATGCAGGTATTGGCGGCGCAGCCACCAGCGCCAGCGGGCAGGAACGATTCGTTTGGCGAGTCGGCGCATGGCATTTTCCGGATGGGGCGCCTTGCCGTGGCGGTCGTGGCGCCGGTGAAATGAATGTTTGAGGCCCGAGGCTCACCGGGCTCGAAGAGGTGAAAAAATCGGCTATTGTCCATTGTCTATCGCCCAACGTCGGCCCAGGGAGCTTACTTTGGCCTGCGAAGATAAGCCCCGACACATGAGCCGCCAGGCATACGACCGATTTTGCCAGCAGGTGCCCGACGTGCCGCTCTTCATGCAGCCCTGGTACCTCGACGCCTGCTGTGGCCAGCAAGGCTGGTTGCCGCTCGTGGTGCAGCGCGACCAGTCGGTGCTGGCCATCTGGCCCCTGTTCGTGAAGCGATTGGGGTGGTGGCGCTACGTCACCATGCCGCTACACGTCAAGCACATGGGGCCGTGGCTCCACCCCGACCTGCGGCAGCTCAAACACACCCACGCATACTACGACGCCCTGCTCGACCAGTTGCCGCCGCTGGCTTTCTTCATCCAGGACTTTCCGCCGCAGGTGACCAACCACCTGCCTTTTTACTGGCGCGGCTTTCGCCAAACGACGCGCTACACCTACGTCCTGCGCGCCTTGCGCGATGCCGACGAGGTGCTGGCACGCGCCAACCGCAACGTGCGCCGCAACATCCGCAAGGCTGCCGGCATGCTGACGGTGACGCATGCGCACGACCTGGCCACGTTCTACCGCCTCAACCGGATGAGCTTTCAGCGGCAGGGCCGCGAGATTTACTATTCTTTCGACTCGTTGCAGCGCCTCGACGCGGCCCTGGCGGCGCGGGGGCAGGTGCGCTACTTCTTCGCCGAAGATGGGCAGGGCCGCATCCATGCGGCCTCCATGCTGATATGGGATCGGACGCGGGCGTGGTACCACCTGGCCGGCGAAGACCCGGCGCTGCGCGACAGCGGCGCAGGCATCCTGCTCACCTGGCACGCCATTCGGCATGCCATCGAACTGGGCGTGCCGGTTTTCGACTTCGAGGGGAGCATGTTGCCGCATGTGGCGCCGGTGCGCATGGCTTTCGGTGCCGAGCAGGAACCCTACTTCCGGGTGTGGCGCTACCGGTCGCTGCCTTTTGCCTTGCTGCACCGACTGCGGGGCTTCAGTCCCTGGTAGCAGGGGCCACGAGCAGCGCGTCGATCATCGTCTTCAGTGCGATGAAGAGCGGTTCGCGGCCTTCGCGCGTCACTTCGAGGTCGGGGGCCTCGTCGGTCGCCTGCTCGTCAATGGCGAGGGCGTCCTCGACGAAGGCCAGCAGGTCTTCCTGGGGATAGTTTTCGAAGAAGGGGTCGAGGCGCTGGCGGAAAGTGCCGGCTTTCGTTTCGTTGAGCACGGCCCAGTTGCGCTCCTCCAGCTCGCCGATGCGGGCTGCGTCGGCCACGGGCAGCTCGCCGGCCACCTCGGTAGCTGCCTTCCAGATCACCAGCGCCAGGTAGAGCAGGTACTCGCGTTCGGCTTCGGTGAGGATGTCGAAGGTGTCGGATACGAGCCAGGCTGCCAGTGCCGGTTGGGCCTCGGCGAAGGCGACGGTGAGCGCTTCGTAGCGTTCGGGCGGGGTGTGCTCCAGCGCTTCGAGCACGTGTTCGATGGCAGATTCGGGTACAAAAGGCATGGATTGCTCGTTTTTCGCGGGGGCTAAGGTAGGCTATTCCCCCCGCCATCGACTTTTCCCCTTTCGGGAAAATGCGCGCGGCCGTGTAGCACGAGGGCTACACGGCCGCGCCAGGTCGTCACTCGGCTGCACGACAATCAACGAGCCACGATGAATTTTGCCGAAAGGCGATAGCCATTGGCGATGACGGCTACGTACCACGGCCCCGTCTGCAGGTCGGCCGCCTCGAAAGTGAGGGCGTGCTCGCCGGCCGGCAGGCGACTGTCTTGCAACACGCGCACCACCTGGCCATTGGGGTCGCGTAGCTCGACGCGCACGTCGGCTTCGGTGGCCAGCGAGAAGGTGAGGCGTGCCTCGTCCTGTACGGGGTTGGGCTGCACCTTCACCATCTTCACGGTGGCGGGCAGGGCAGCTCCCGTCTCGCCGGCGGCGTCCATCAGCAGGAAGCGGGCCTCGGGCGGCAGCCCGTGGCGGCCATGCCGGGGCGGGCGATCCTCCTTGCCTTCGGCGCGCTTGCCCTCAGGCGGGCGGTGCCCCTTGCGCGGCGGGTGTGCCTCGTCAGGCGGCGGGGGCGGCATTTCCCCTTCGGGGCGGTACTTTTCGTGGATGGCCGCCAGGTCGGCTTCCCACTTTTCGCGTTGCGGCGCGATCTCCTCCATGAGGGCGTCGATATCGTCGCGGTAGCGCTCCACGAGAGCCCGCAGCGCTTCGAAGTCGGCCTCATGCGCCTCGTGCAGGGCCTTCAGCCGGTCGCGTTCGGCTTCGTTGGGGCGGCGCTTTTCGGCCTTTGCCTGCGCGAGTATGCCGTCGCGCTCTTTTTTCATCTGCCGGAACACCTCGCGGAGGCGAGCCAGCTCCTGGCGGTCGGCTTCAGCGAGGCGCGGTTCGAGCTTGGCGCGCTGTGCCTGCAGCACGGGCTGGATGTGTGCCTGCCGGTATTGCCGCACCTCCTGACGCAGGGCCTCGTCGGGCGGCTCGGGGCCTTGCTTGCCACGCGGCGGCCGCGGACGACGCTCGCCCCGGGGCGGCCGCAGCGAGCGGAGCAGCTCCAGCTGTTCGGGGCTCAGGATCTCGCCGATGTCCTGGCGGAACTGGTCGCGCAGGGCTTTCATCTGCTCACGTCGCGTCTCGGGGTCGAGCGAGGTGTCCTTGCGCAGGGCGTCCATCGCCTGGCGATGCGCTTCCTCGAGCGACTGGAGCTGTTGTACCTGCTCGTCGGTCAGGCTCAGCGTGTCTTTGAGCTCGGTGATCGAAGGTGGAGGCATGTGTCGGCGTTGTGCCGAGGCCTGGATCCCTGCCATCAGCAGGGCGGCGCACATCAGTGCGGTGATCCATGGTGTTTTCATGGCTTCAAGGTTTTTTGTGAACGAATAGATGCGGTTGTTGCTTCAAGGTTTAGTGTCTCATCCTTCCTCCAGTGGCGGCGGCGGTGGTGGTGCTTCTTCGGGTGGCGGTGGCCCTTGCTCGGGCGGCGGCATGGGGTGTTTGGGGGCATCAGCGCCCCTCTTGCCCGGCTTCGAGCGCCGCCGATGCATGTAGCGCTTCATGCGTTCGAAACGTTCCTTCTGCTCGGGCGTGAGGATGGGCTCGAGGGCTTTGGTGAGCGAGTCGAGGCGGTTGCGCTGTGTTTGCCGAAAGGCCTTGATGTCGGCCTCGGTCTGCCGCGCAAATTCCTCGATGAGTGGCTCGATGCGGGTGCGCTGTGCCGAGTCGGGCTGCACGACGCGGTAGAACTGCTCTACGAAGCCGCGCTCCGAGCCCATGCGGCGGATGCGCTCGAGGTGCTGCCGCGTGAGCTGGCTGTGTACAAACCAACCCGTGGCTACGCCCATCAGGAAGAGCAGTACGAGCAGGGCGGCGGCCTGCCACACGGCGCGGTTTTTTATCCAATCGGTCATGATGATGGTCTGTTTTTACTGTTCGAGAAAAGTGATGGCTTCCTCTATGGGCACGTCGTCGAGGCCCGTGAGTGTCTGAAGCAGATCCGGATCCCATTGTCGCGACGTGGCCCACTGCAACAGCAGCAGGGCGATGAGCAGCAGGGCCACGGCCGCAGCGATGGCGCGTGGCCAGAGCCGCACCAGCGTGGCGCTCAGCGTGGGGCCGCCGATACGGGCCATGACGCGGTCGGTGAAGCCCTCGTCGGCAGGCGCGTCGAAGGTGGCCAGCGTGCGGCGCAACTGCTGCAGGGCCTCCCATTCTTCGCGCAAGGCGGTGGAAGTGGCCAGCGCCTCGTCGAAACGGGCCTGCTCGTCGGCCGACAGCGGCTCGTCGAGGGCGCGATACATGAGCGTGCGGATATGATCGTTCGTTTTCATCTGTGTTGTGGTTTGCTTTGCGCGGCGCGCGTGTCACACCTGCTGGTTTTTCAATACTTCGATCAGCTTCTGCTGGGCCCGGGCCAGGCGCGAGCCGACGGTGCCCATCGGTATGCCGAGGATCTCGGCGGTTTCCTTGACCGAATAACCTTCGATGAGGCGCAGGACCACCACGCTGCGCTGGTCGGGGTCGAGCGTCTGCAGGGCGCGGGCGATGGCGTCGCGCAGCTCGTAGCGTCGGGCCTCCGCGTCGGCGGCGGCAGGCCACAGCGCAGCCATGTGCGCTTCGTGATGGTGGCGTCGGTTGTGGGTGCGCCGCTGCTCGTTGAGCGCCCCGTTGATGGCCATGCGCGTCAGGTAGGTGCCCAGCGCCGCTTCGCCCCGGAACTGGCCGAGCCGTTCGTAGAACCGCACGAACACCTCCTGCGCCACATCGTCGGCTTCGGGTACCGAACCGAGCATGCCCAATACCACCTTGCGCACCCGGGGTGCGTAGCGCTCGACCAGCGCCCGAAAGGCCGACTGGTCGCCTTTGCGAGCCTGCTCCAGCAATTGGGCATCGGTGGGGTGCGCATCCATCGGGTATCGTTTTCGGGCTTGCCGTTCGTCTGTTGGACACGGCGTGCAGGCCGTTTTTTCCGAAAGGGACAAAATTTCTTCAAAATCGAAGAGACGAGTCAATGGTCAAGTGACTGGTCCTCAAGTGAAAAAATGCAGGAAATGCACAGTGTTTCCTGCTTGAGGGTGTCGCGTTGAGCGATTGCCTCGCGCTGTGCCGCCACGAGGCAAAGCCATGCAAGGTTTCTCGGGGCAAATCGGGTGAATCGGCGAAACCGGCCCAACCGGTTCCTTGAATCCCGAGCCTATTGAAAGAGTCGATGGACAATGGACGATAGACGATGGGTGTCTACGCGTTACGTCGTCACAGCCTGCCCCGTGTAAAGGGGTCGTCACGACGTCACGCTCAAGCGTTTTTGCCTGGAACTCAATCCA
>CAYNYN010000254.1:0-1188 GCA_964401445.1 uncultured Saprospiraceae bacterium
ATACACCGGCGCCATATCATCTGACTGCCGTGTTCAGCAGTTTGGCGATGGCGTCGAGGCGGCGCACTTCGTAGTGGGGGGCGATGGCTGCGGGGCGGGGCTTGCCTTCGGGATTGAACCAGCAGGTGTGGCAGCCGTAGTCGCGGCCCCCCTTGATGTCGGCTTCGAGGCTGTCGCCGATGACGAGCACCTCGTCGGGGCGAGGGCGGCGCTCCAGCACGGGCTCCATTTGCCGAAAGGCATGGTCGAAAAAGGCGCGTTGAGGCTTGGCACTGCCCACCTCGTCGGAGATAACGGCAAAGTCGAAGTAGCGCTCGAGGCCGCTGAGGCGCAGGCGGGGCCGCTGCACGCGACTCAGGCCATTGGTCACCAGCCCCATGCGCCAGCCATCGGCTTTGAGGCGGTCGAGCAGGTCCCGGGCCCCTTCGAGCAGGATGGCCGACTGGCCCACGGCCTCGAGGTAGCAGTCGTTCAGCTCGGCCGGGTCGCGCCACTCGCGCAGCGCCTCGAGGAAGGCCTGCCAGCGGCCCAGGCGCAGCTCCCGCACGTCGATGCGGCCCGAC
Source organism: uncultured Saprospiraceae bacterium (assembly GCA_964401445.1). GTDB lineage: Bacteria > Bacteroidota > Bacteroidia > Chitinophagales > Saprospiraceae > WFYJ01. The sequence continues at coordinate 564 of CAYNYN010000254.1, forward strand.
TCGTAGGCTTGCCAGTACTGGTGGTTGAGCTGCTCGTAGTGAAGGAAGTGGGCCTCTTCGACCTCGATGCCAAAGTGGCGCATGGTGCGGAAGAAGGCCTGACGCGCCGTGGCGCGGAAGTCGAGCAGCGTGTGGTCGGCGTCGAAGAGCAGATAGGCGTACGGCATCAGAGTTTGATTTCTTCGGGCAGGAAAGGCGAAGCATCGCCGCCACCCCGGATGATCTCGCGCACGATGGTGGAGCTGATATGGCTGTAGGCGGGGCGGCTGATGAGGAAAATGGTCTCCAGCCCCTGGCCGATGATGTGGTTGAGCTGCGAGATGGTCTTCTCGTAGTCGAAGTCGGAGGCGTTGCGCAGGCCGCGCAGCAGGTAGCGCGCCCCCACGCGTTCGCAATAGTGTGCTGTGAGCCCGTCGAAGTGGTCCACCTCCACCTTGTCGTCATGGGCGAAGACGGTGCGCAGCCACGCGAGCCGCTGCTCGAGCGGGAAGAGCGTTTGCTTTTGCGAGTTGACGCCCACGGCCACGATGATCTTGTCGAACAGGGGCGCGGCGCGGCGCACCAGATCGACGTGGCCGATGGTGATGGGATCGAAAGAGCCGGGGAATACTGCTATTTTCATGGT
>CAYNYN010000254.1:1288-5765 GCA_964401445.1 uncultured Saprospiraceae bacterium
CACCCATCAGATCACGACCTCCTCGCTGCCCAGCAGCTCGAGGTAAATGCGGTAGTTCTCGTCGTCGAAACAGACGAAGCGCACCTCGTCGATGTCGTCGGGATGGGCTTCGAGGAACTGGCGCACGGCGGCGATGGCCACTTCGGCGGCCTCGCGCTTGGGGTAGCCGTACACCCCCGTGCTGATGTTGGGGAAGGCCACGGTGCGCAGGCCCTGCTCCACGGCGCGCGCCAGGCTGTTGCGGTAGGCGTTGGCCAGCAGGCGCCGCATCTCGTCGGGCCGGGCAGGATCGTAGATGGGCCCAACGGTGTGGATCACCTTTTTCGCGGGCATGTTGCCGGCGGTGGTCACTACGGCTTCGCCTGTCGGCAAATGGCCGATGCGCGCGATGATGCGTTTGCACGCTTCCAGGATGGCCGGTCCGCCGGCGCGGTGGATGGCGCCATCCACGCCGCCGCCACCCATGAGCGACGAGTTGGCGGCATTGACCACGGCATCGACCTGCTGCTTCGTGATGTCGCCTTTGATGACGCGGATGCGGGGCATGGCTTTGGTCGTTTTTTTGTGAAAAAAAGGTTGAGGGTTGGGCTCGCGCAAAGGCGCAACACCTGCCCCAAGCCATAGGGGCGCGCTACGCTTTCTCTGTCTCTTCTCTCTCTTCACTCCTCTCTCCTCTCCCGTTCTCTCCCTCACTCTGTCACTCCGTCTCTCCGTCTCTCAAAAAAGCACGCCCTGGCGGGCAAACGAGCGTGGGTTTTCCAGCTCGAGCAATTGGCGTTTGACGTCGAGGCCGTAAAAATAGCCCTGCAGCTCGCCATTGGCGGCGATGACGCGATGGCACGGGATGATGATGGCGATGGGGTTGGCGCGGTTGGCCTGCCCCACGGCACGCACGGCCTTCGGATCGCCCAGCTGGCGCGCGATGGCCAGGTAAGAGGTGGTGTGGCCGTACGGTATTTGCCGCAGGGCATCCCACACTTTGCGGTGGAAGGGCGGGGCATCGGCATAGTCGAGCGGCAGCTCGAACGTCTGGCGGGCGCGCCGGAAGTATTCCTCCAGCTGCCGCGCGCAGTCGCGCAGCAGCGGCGGCACGGGCTCGGTGTCGGGGGCGGGTGCGTCCACGCGCCGCACCTCACGGATGGCGGCTGCCGTGCCTGCGATGCGCAGCCAGCCGATGGGCGTCGGTATGTGCAAGGTGGCCATGGCCGAAAGATACGAACGCCCTCACACTCCTGCCCTGGCCGGAAAGCGGCCGCTGCGCCACATGCGATACAGCCCTGCGGCCGAAGCCAGTGACAACAACAGGGCCGTCCACCACAGGGCGCCAAAGCCGAAGTGGTCGGCGATCCAGGTGCCTGCCAGCGGTGCCAGGATGAAAGAGACGGAAAACATCATGGTGTACAGGCCCATGTACTGCCCGCGCATGTGTGCCGGCGCGCGCTCCATGGCCAGCGTGTTGGAGAAGGGAAAGTTGATGATCTCGCCCACGCTGATGAGCACCACCCACCACACCACGGCCAGCACGTGCCACAGCGGCAGCAGAAAGCCCACGTAGGCCAGCCCGATGAGGATGGCGCCACCCACCATCAGGCCCATGGCGGGGAAGCGCTGCTCGAGCCAGTAGATGAGCGGCATCTCGAGCAGCACGATGAGCAGGCCGTTGCCGGCCATCACCAGGCCGATGGTGTCTTCGCTGTAGTGCAGCACGCTGCGCAGGTACACTGGCACGGTGGACAGCAGCTGCAGGAAGGCCACCAGGTTGAGCAACAGGAAAAAGATGAACCACACGAACTGGCGGTCGGCCCACACGGATGCTTTGCGCAGCACGGGCCCGTCGCTGTCTTCCGGCGCGGCGACGGAGCGCGCTGCATCGTCGTCGCGGGGCAATGCCAGCACGAAGAAAACGGCCGAGACCATGTACGTCAGGGCATTGACCACGAAGAGCCATTCGTAGCCGAAGTGCGCGGCGATGAAGCCGCCGGCGGCCGGCCCTGCCGAGAAGCCCAGGTTGACGGCCAGGCGGATCAGCGACAGCGAGCGCGTGCGGTTCTCGGCGCTGGTGTACAGGCTGATGGCCGTCAGGTTGGCCGGCCGGAAGGTGTCGGCCACCAGGCTGGTGGCCATCACCAGCGCGCTGATGGCCCAAAGGTCGGTCACCCACATGAGCGACAGGTAGAGGAAGCCCGTCAGCGAGAGGCTGCCCAGCTGCACCGTCCACGGCCCGATGCGGTCGGTCAGCTTGCCGCCCAGCCAGGCGCCGCCCAGCGAGCCGATGCCGAAGCAGGTCATCACCCAGCCGGCCTGCGCCAGCGTGTAGCCCAGCTCGTGCGTCAGATAGACGGTGAGGAAGGGCAGCACCATGGTGCCGCTGCGGTTGATGAGCATGACCAGTGCCAGCTTCCACACCGTGCGGGGCAGCCCGCGAAAGGTGTCGACATAGCGGCGGATGGGCTTGGGCAGGAGCACAGTCGGGTGGTTTTGATGGGGCGCAAAGGTAGGTCGCACCCGCATAATGGTGCCCTATTCCGCTGGCGGGTCCATGGCGGAGTGTCGTTGCCACAGGGCGGCAGCCGTGACCAGGTCTTCCAGGGCGCAGCCCACCGACTTGAAGAGCGTGATTTCGTCGGGGCGGGTGCGGCCCGGGTGCTGGCCGCGGCACAGGGCAGCCAGGTCGGCCGCCACCTCATTTGCCGAAAGGCGGCCTTCGCGGATGGGGATGGCCAGATCACCGCTCTCCTCGAGGGCGGTGAAGGTGTCGACGAAAAGGGTGGCGCGCGCCACGGCCTCGGTGTCGGCTTCGCGCATGTGGGGGCGATACGACCCCACGAGGTCGAGGTGCTGGCCGGGCCGCAGCAGGGCGCCCCGCACCAGCGGCTCGGTGCTCATGGTGGCGCAGCTGATGAGGTCGGCCTCGCCTATGGCGGTGTCCAGCTCGGCGACGGGCGTGGCGGGGTACCCCTCGGCGCGCAGCGTGGCAGCCAGCGCTGCTGCCTTTTCGGGCGTGCGGCCCCAGATGAGGATGCGGCTCGGCGCAAAGAGCGCGGCATGGGCCCGTGCCAGGAAGGGGGCCAGCGCGCCTGTGCCCACGACGAGCAGCGTCTGCACCCGGCCTGCCAGGTAGGTGGCGGCCAGTGCCGAGGCCGCAGCCGTGCGCCACAGCGTGAGGGCGCGCGCATCGAACAGGGCCAGCGGCGCGCCGTCGGTGCCGCTGCACAGCACGTACACGCCCTGGATGGAGGGCTTGCCTGCCTGCGGGTTGTCGGGGAAGATGGTCACCAGCTTGGTGCCGATCCAGGCGTCCTGCCAGGCCGGCATCAGCAGCAGGGTGCGGCCTTGCGGCAAATCGTAGTGCGGTCGCGGCGGCGCGGCCACCTCACTGCGAAAGCCGGCGCGCAGCACCTCGACCAGCCAGTCGAAGCGGGCCAGTCGGGCGATGGTGGCGCCATCGAACCAGGGAAGCATGTCGTTGGAAGGATGCACGGCCCGACGTCAGAATTTGATTTTGGTGCGGCGTCCCAGCTCGCGCGCCACGTCGCGCTCCTTGATGCTTTCGCGCTTGTCGAAGCTCTTCTTGCCGCGCGCCAGTGCGATTTCGAGCTTGGCGTAGCCGCGCTCGTTGATGTAGAGGCGGTAGGGCACGATGGTGAAGCCGCGCTCCTTGACCCGTTTTTCCAGCTTGCGCAGCTCCGATTTTTTGAGCAGCAGCTTGCGCTCGCGCCGCGGCTCGTGGTTGAAGTGGGTGGCAAACTCGTACTCCTTGATGTACATGTTCTTCACGTACAGCTCCCCCTTGCGGAAAAAGCAGTACGCGTCGGTCAGGCTCACGTGTCCTTGCCGGATGGATTTGATCTCCGTGCCCGTCAGCACGATGCCCGCTTCGAATTTCTCCTCGAGGTGGTACTCGAACTCGGCGCGCTTGTTGACGATCTCTATCGGACTCTTTTTCTTCTCTTTTGCCATGGGTGTTTCCCGAGTTTTCAGGCGTTGGGGCGGCACAGACGCGTGGCCTTGCGGCCACACCGACGCACGCGCTCGATGCGGTTTTGTCAAAAAAATGAGCCTGCAGCCGACGGGTGTCAGGCCGGCCCTTTGCCTTTCGGCAAATGCTGCCCTGCGCAGGTGGGGCTTCACACCTTCCGCAGGCGCACGGCCGTGCCGTAAGCCAGGATCTCGGAACAGCCCTGCATGACCATGGCCGTGGTGAAGCGCACGTTGACGACGGCATCGGCGCCGAGGTCGGCCGCATCGGCCAGCATGCGCTCGATGGCCTGCTCGCGCGCGTCGGCCATGAGCTGCGTGTATTCCTTGATCTCGCCACCCACCAGGTTGCGCAGGCCTGCAAAGATATCGCGTCCGAGGTTACGAGCCCGCACCGTGCTGCCGCGCGCAATGTCGAGCACCTCGACGATCTCGTAGCCGGGAATGTGGTCCGTGGTGGAAATGAGGATGTCTTTCATGATTGGGTCGGGTTGAATGG
>CAYNYN010000255.1:0-5762 GCA_964401445.1 uncultured Saprospiraceae bacterium
GATTGTAAATCAACACTAAACATTAAACTTTAAACTCTAAACTCTAAACTCAAACTCTCAACCCTCAACCATTTTTTGTGGGGGACTCACAAATGAGTTAATTTGGGACACGAGGTTCATTCGTTCACCCAAACTTCACTGCCTTATGATCCTGCACATCCACCCGGAAAATCCTTCTGCCCGCAAGGTCGAAATGGCTGCGCAGATTTTGCGCGACGGGGGCGTGATCATCATGCCCACCGATTCGGTGTACGCCTTTGCAGCCGACATGATGAACAAACAGGCGATGGACCGGCTGTGCCGTCTGCGCCGGCTCGATCCCGATCGGGCCATGCTGTCGATCGTGTGCAAGGATTTGAGCCAGGCCTCGGCCTACACCACCCAACTGGATAACGAGACTTTCCGGATGATGCGCAGGGTGCTGCCCGGCCCCTACACCTTCATTCTGAAATCGAACAACGAGGTGCCCCGCATTTTCCGCAACAAGAAAAAAACGATCGGCATCCGCATTCCCGACAACCCCATAGCCCTGGCGCTGGTGGAGGCGCTGGGCAACCCCATAGCCGTGGCTTCATTGAAAACCGATGACGACATCGTGGAATACGTCACCGACCCCGTGGAGATCGCCCAGCAATGGGAAAAGCAGGTGGATGCCATCATCGACGGGGGCATGGGCTCGCTCGAACCCACCACCATCGTCGACTGCACGGGCCCGGAACCCGAAATCATCAGAGAGGGCGCCGGCACGGAGCTCTGAAGTGCCGGCATTCGTCCGCCTTGTTCTTCTCCTGACAAAAACGGCTGCAGGCAGGGCCGGCAGGCAAGGTATATTTGCGCGTCGCACCAGGCGTGCGGCGACCGGGCGTTTTTTGCCGAAAGGCCGGACCTGAAAAAGTTTTCCGATACCATGAAGAGATTATTTGCCACGATTGGGCTGTTGGGTTTCCTGACCATCGCAGGCTGGGCCCAGCAGGGAGGCACGGTGCGCGGAAATGTGTACGACAAGGCGACGGGCGAACCCATCATCTTCGGCACGGTGTACCTCGAGGGTACGGAGTACGGCACCAACACCGATGAAAACGGCTTTTTCAGCATGGGCAACATCCCGCCGGGCAATTATCGCCTCGTGGCCACCTATATCGGCTACGACAGCGTGGCCGTCGATATCGAGGTGCGCCCGGGCCGCATCGTCCAGCAGCAACTCTACATGGTGGAAAGCTCGGTCAACCTGTCGGTGGTCGATGTGTCGGCGCGCAAGGAAAAAGCGCGCAGCGAGGTGGCCGTCTCGGCCCTGACCATCAGCCCGCGACAGATCGAAGCGCTGCCCAGCATCGGCGGGCAGACCGACCTGGCGCAGTACCTGCCCGTACTGCCGGGGATCATCACCACGGGCGACCAGGGCGGACAGATCTACATCCGCGGCGGCTCGCCCATCCAGAACCGCATCATGCTCGATGGCATGACCATCTTCAATCCCTTCCACAGCATCGGCCTTTTCTCCGTATTCGAGACGGAGACCATACGCACCATCGACGTGCTTACGGGGGGCTTTGGCGCCGAACATGGCGGCCGTATTTCCGCTGTCGTGGACATCAAGACGCGGGAGGGCAACAAGACGAAGTTCGGCGGGCAGCTCGCTGCCAACCCCTTTCAGTCGAAAGCCCTGTTCGAGGGCCCGATCCGCAGGTTCGATCCGGAAAAGGGGGGCGGCAGTTCCTCTTTCCTGCTCACGGCCAAGAGGGGCTACATCGATCAGACCTCGCCGGTGCTTTACCCGTGGGTCACTTCCACGGCCACCGACAGCGTGGGCCTTCCGTACAATTACACCGATGTGTATGGCAAGGTGTCGTTCCTGGCCGGCAACGGCACCCAGCTCAACCTGTTCGGTTTCAATTTCACCGATGCGGTCAACTTCGAAGGCATCGCCTCGCTGGACTGGACCACGACGGGCTTCGGCTCCAACTTCAAGCTGGTGCCGCCCAATTCGAACATCGTCATCGACGGCGTGGTGGCTTTTTCCGATTACCAAATCGGCCTCAGGGAGGCCGACGAGGCGCCGCGCACCAGCGCCATCACCAACTACTCGGTGCAGCTCAACTTCAACTATTTCGGTCGCAACAGCGAGGTGCGCTATGGCTTCGACTTTTCGGGCCTGGAGACGGATTTCGTGTTCAAAAACCTGCTGGGCGTCACCATCCAGCAGAACGATTTCACCACCGAGCTGGCCGGCTACGTGACGCTCAAGCAGATCGTGGGGCGCTGGGTGTTCCGGCCGGGCCTGCGCGCCCAGTTTTACGTGTCGCAGCCGGCCACCTCGATCGAGCCGCGCCTGGGTGCCAAGTTCAATGCCACCGAGCGGCTGCGCTTCAAGTTTGCCGGCGGCCTGTACTCGCAAAACATCCTGAGCAGCGTCAACGAGCGCGACGTCATCAACCTGTTCGTGGGTTTCCTTTCGGGGCCCGAACAGACGATCTACAAGCCCGGCACCACCGAGCCCACCGCGCATCGCCTGCAAAAATCGCAGCATGCCATCGCCGGCTTCGAGGCTGATCTTACGGACCGCGTGGAGCTCAACGTGGAGGGCTATTTCAAAAACTTCAGCCAGCTCATTCAGGTGAACCGCAACAAGCGCAGCGCGCGCGATCCGGACTTCACCACCGAGACCGGCAAGGCTTATGGCGTGGACGTGTCGTTGCGCTACTCCGACGCGCATTGGTACGTGTGGACGACCTATTCGCTGGGGCATGTCATCCGAGACGACGGGGAGCAGGTTTATCCCACCATCTTCGACCGCCGCCACAACGTCAACCTGCTGGTGACCCGCACCTTTGGCGCCGAGGACAACTGGGAGGCGGCGCTGCGTTGGAATCTGGGCACCGGCTTTCCCTTTACGCTGACGCAGGGCTTTTATGAAAATTTCGACTTCCAGGACGGCGTCACCACCGACGTGCTCACGGGCAACGGTTCTCTGGGCGTCATCTTTGACGAGCGCCGCAATGCCGGGCGCCTGCCCGACTACCACCGCCTCGACCTGTCGCTCAAGCGGGTGTTCCATTTTGGCGAAAGCCAGAAGCTGGAGGTGACCGCCAGCGTCACCAATGCCTACAATCGGGAGAACATCTTTTTCTTCGACCGCATCCGCTACAAGCGGGTCAACCAGCTGCCGGTGCTGCCCAGCCTGGGGCTGAGCTGGGAGTTCTGAGTCTGCCTGCCAGGCCATGGCGGGGCGCAGGGGTGGGGCCGGCAGCCGGCTGCCGCCAAACGGTCGTGCATTCCCGCCAGTTCCGTACTTTTGGGGCGCTTTTCGCAAAACGATCAAATCCAATCAAAACCAAAGTCCATGAATCTCCACGAATATCAAGGGAAGGAAGTCCTGAAACAGTACGGCGTGCCCGTACAGGAAGGTATCGTGGCCACGACGGTCGAAGAGGCCATCGAGGCCTGGCACAAGATCCGCGAGCAGACGGGTACGGAATTCGTCGTGGTCAAGGCCCAGATCCATGCGGGGGGCCGCGGCAAGGGTGGCGGTGTCAAGCTGGCCAAGAACCTCGACGAGCTCAAGGAAGCCGCTTCGAGCATCCTCGGCATGCATCTGCGCACGCCCCAGACACCCGGCGGCCTCGAAGGACCCGGCAAGCTGGTGCGCAAAATCCTGATCGCCGAAGATGCCTACCGCCCCGACTTCAAGGCTTGCAAGGAATACTACATCTCCATCCTGACGGACCGCGAGAAGCAGCGCAACGTCTTCATCTATTCGACCGAGGGCGGCATGGAGATCGAAAAGGTGGCCGAAGAAACGCCCCACCTGGTGCACAAGGAATACATCGATCCGGCCTTGGGCATGCAGCCCTTCCAGGCGCGCAAGATCGCTTTCAACCTGGGGCTGAGCGGCCAGGCATTCAAGAACATGACGCGCTTCGTGACCAACCTGTACAAGGCATTCGTCGGTGCCGATGCGTCGCTGGTGGAAATCAACCCCTGTCTCAAGACGGCCGATGACCGCATCCTGGCCGTAGACTGCAAAATGGTGCTCGACGACAACGCCCTCTACCGCCATCCCGACCTGGAAGCCATGCGCGACCTGGACGAGGAGGATCCCATGGAGGTCGAAGCCAAAAAGTATGGCCTCAACTACGTGAAGCTCGACGGCAACGTGGGCTGCATGGTCAACGGCGCTGGCCTGGCCATGGCCACCATGGACATCATCAAGCTGTCGGGGGGCGAGCCCGCCAACTTCCTCGACGTGGGCGGCACGGCCGACGCCGAGCGCGTGGCGCACGCCTTCGAGATCATCCTCAAGGACCCGAACGTGAAGGCCATCCTCGTCAACATCTTCGGGGGCATCGTGCGCTGCGACCGCGTGGCCAACGGCATCGTGGAAGCCTACAAGAAGCTGGGCGACAAGATCAACGTGCCCATCATCGTGCGCCTGCAGGGCACCAATGCCGATCTGGCCAAGCAGATCATCGACAACTCGGGCCTCAAGGTGTACTCGGCCATCGAGCTGCAGGAAGCGGCCGACCTTGTCACCAAGGTGCTCAAGGAGCAGCAGGTGGCCTGAGCCTTCGGGGCTGCGGTAGAATTTGCTCAACGCATCGGGTGCCCCGACCTGTCCCGGGTCGGGGCCCTCCATTTTCCCGAACCAAAAAGAAACCAGACATGAAGAAAGTAGCCGTCATCGGTGCGGGCACCATGGGCAATGGCATCGCCCATGTGTTTGCCATGAAGGGCCACGAGGTGTCGCTGGTGGACGTGTCGGCAGAGGCACTCGAGCGCGCCCTGGCCACCATCGGTCGCAATCTCGACCGCATGATCAAAAAGGAGATTCTCACCCCCCAGGACAAGGAAGCCACCCTGGCCCGCATCCGCACCTTTACCGAGCTGGAGCCTGCCGTGGGCGACGTGGAGTTGGTGGTGGAGGCGGCCACCGAACGCGAAGACCTGAAGCTGCGTATCTTCGAGCAGCTCGACGAGCTGACGCCCGCCCAGGCCATCCTGGCATCCAATACCAGCTCCATTTCCATCACCCGCATTGCCGCCGCCACCAGCCGGCCCGACAAGGTCATCGGCATGCACTTTATGAATCCCGTGCCGGTGATGAAGCTGGTCGAGGTCATCCGCGGATACCTGACCAGCGACGAAACGGCCGCCACCATCATGGAGCTGTCGCGACAGCTGGGCAAAACGCCCGTCGAGGTGAACGACTATCCGGGCTTCGTGGCCAACCGCATCCTCATGCCCATGATCAACGAGGCCATCTACACGCTGTACGAAGGCGTGGCCGGCGTCGAAGAGATCGACACGGTGATGAAGCTCGGCATGGCGCACCCCATGGGCCCGCTCCACCTGGCCGACTTCATCGGGCTGGACGTGTGCCTGGCCATCCTGCGCGTGCTGCACGAAGGCTTCGGCAACCCGAAGTATGCCCCTTGCCCCCTGCTGGTCAACATGGTCACCGCCGGCAAGCTGGGCGTGAAAACGGGCGAGGGCTTCTACAAGTACCTGCCCGACAGCAAGGAGAAAGTGGTTTCCCCGCTTTTCGCAAAATGATACCCACCGGACGACCGAATTCGTATGTTACTGCTGAAACGGAACAGGGGCGCGGCATTTTACGGCGCCCCTGTTGTTTTGTGTCAGGTGATGGTCAAGGGGGGAATTGCATCAGGTGCGTTTATTGTTACACAGAGACCCACAGAGCAGGCACTGAGTTTCAATGAGTTTGGTGAAACCGGGAGAATCGGTGAAAGCGGTTGACGCGTGAC
>CAYNYN010000256.1:0-3064 GCA_964401445.1 uncultured Saprospiraceae bacterium
CGGTCATGCCCTGCGCATAAGCGCAAAAAGACTAATTTTGCTCAACGATTCCGTTTCGAAAAACGAGCGGAAGCGCAAAACGCAATGGAACGAAGCAGATAGCCCACGTGCAGCCAACCATACATACCTTTCGGGTAGCCGCCCTGGATGGCGGAATCATCGATTTTTCCCGATTCCAGGGACGCAAGCTCATGGTGGTCAACACGGCTTCCGAGTGCGGCCTGACGCCGCAATACGCCCAGCTGCAGGAGCTGTACGAACACTTTGCCGACCGCCTGGTCATCGTCGGCAGTCCGTGCAACGACTTCGGCGGGCAGGAGCCGGGCTCGGCCGAACAGATACAGGCCTTTTGCCGGCAGCGCTATGGCGTCACCTTTCCCCTTACGGAAAAGGTGCGCATCGCCGACCACCCCTTGTGGCAATGGCTGACGCGCAAAGCGCACAACGGCGTCATGGACAGCGAGGTGCAGTGGAACTTCCAGAAGTACCTGCTCGACGAGGCGGGCCACCTCGTGCAGGTGCTCGACCCTGCCACCAGCCCCCTCGACGACGCCATCCTCGACTGGCTGCGCGACTGAACCGGCTGCTGCTCCTTCCTCCCGTTTTGCGCCGCTCACAAACCCTGCTGCGGTGCGATTTGCCGACGTCATAGGACACGATGCTGCCAAGGATTTGCTGCGCCGGCTGGCCGACGAGCAGCGCCTGCCGCACGCCCTGATGCTCGTGGGCGGCGAAGGGAGCGGCCACCTGCCGCTGGCCCTGGCCCTGGCGCGCTACGTGCTGTGCGAGGCGCCGCGCGAGGGCGAGCCCTGCGAGCAGTGCGTGCAGTGCCGCCATTCGGCCCATTACACGCATCCCGACCTGCACTTCTCGTTCCCTACCGTCGGCAGCAAGGCCACCAGCGAGCAGTACTACAAGCAGTGGCGCGAGGCGCTCGAGGAAAACCCGTACCTCAACGTCCACCAGTGGCTCATGCGCCTCGATGCCGAAAACCGGCAGGGCAACATCACGCGCGACGAGTGCGTACAAATCGTCAGGAAGCTCAGCCTGAAGACCTTCGAGGGGCGCCACAAGGTGCTGCTGATGTGGATGCCCGAGTACCTGGGCAAGGAGGGCAACCGCCTCCTCAAGCTGATCGAGGAGCCGCCCCCCAACACGCTCTTTCTCTTCGTGGCGGAAAACCCCGACCTCATCCTCGGCACCATCCTGTCGCGCTGCCAGATGGTGCGCCTCTCGCCCCTGACCGACGAGCAGATCGCAGCGGCGCTGCAGCAACGCGAGGGGCTGGATGCCGAGCAGGCGCTGGCCTTCGCACAGATCGCCGACGGCAACTACAACAAGGCGCTGGAGCTGGCGCGCACCACCGACCAGCCGCATGCCCGTGTGTTCGTCGATTGGCTGCGCAAGTGCTATGCCCGCCAGGGCGCCGACCTGGTGCAGTGGTGCAACGAGGCCGCCAAGTGGGGGCGCGAGCCACAGAAAAACTTCCTGCACTACGGCCTCCACTTCTGGCGCGAGCTGCTGGTGTGGAACCTCAGCGGACACGCCATGCCGCTGCGCCTGCTGCCCTCCGAGCAGGAGACGGCGCGCAAGATGGCGCGCGTGGTCGGCCCCGAACAAATAGAACCCATCGCCAAACTTTTCGACGAGGCGATTTTTCACATAGAGCGAAATGCCAACCCCAAAATCCTGTTCATGGACCTGTCCATCCGCTTGGGCAAGCTGATGCGACAGCGCTCCATAACCCCTTCCGCCGGCAAGGCCTGAGCCGTCGCCGGCGTCGTCATATATCGCCAAGGGCCCTTGTGCCCGCGGCAGGCCGGCAGGCCTTTTTTGCGAAAGCAGCAAAACAGGACCCGCCGGTTTCACCAATGGGTCATCGCACCCGCAAACCGATTGAAATATGAGTTGTCCTGGATGTAGCTGTGGTGTCTCGGCCGATGGCAAGGTGGCCGGCTGCCGCAGCAACGGAAGCTGCCTCAACGGCGGCTGCAACCGGCTCAACACGTTCGACTGGCTGACGCGCTTCGGCATCGACGACGTGGAGCCGTGCGATATCGTGGAAGTGAGCTTCAAGAACGGCGCCCGAAAGAACTATTACCGCAACCCGCTGCGCAAGCGCATCACCACGGGCGACTGGGTGGTGGTGGAAGCGCAGAACGGCTACGACGTGGGCCAGGTGAGCCTGTCGGGCGAGCTGGTGCGCCTGCAGCTGCGCAAGCGCAAGCTGCGCGAAGAGCACGTGCAGGCCCGCGTCATCCGTAAGGCGCACGAGCGCGACCTGGAGAAGCTGCGCCATGCGCGCGAGCTCGAAAAGCCGACCATGGTGCGCGCCCGCGCCATCGCCCGCACGCTCGACCTCGACATGAAGATCGGCGACGTGGAGTATCAGGGCGACCTGCGCAAGGCTACCTTCTACTACACGGCCGAGGGGCGCGTGGACTTCCGCGAGCTCATCCGCCACTATGCGCGCGAGTTCAAGGTGAAGATCGAGATGCGCCAGATCGGCGCGCGGCAGGAGTCGGCCCGTATCGGCGGCATCGGCGTGTGCGGGCGCGAGCTGTGCTGCAGCACCTGGCTGACCAGCTTCAAGACCGTCACCACCGCCGCGGCCCGCTATCAGAACCTGGCCATCAACCAGGCCAAGCTGTCGGGCCAGTGCGGCCGCCTCAAGTGCTGCCTCAACTACGAGCTGGACACCTACATGGAGGCCCTCAAGCACTTCCCCGAGAAGGCCGACACGCTCAGGCTCGCCACCGGCAAGGCCACCCTCGTCAAGACCGACATCTTCAAAGGGCTGATGTACTACGCCGTCGAGTCGGACAACATGCGCGGCAAGCTCTATCCCCTCACCATCGACAAGGTCAAGGAGATCCTGGCCATGAACGAGCGCGGCGAAAAGCCGGAGAGCCTGGCCGCCCTGCAATACATCGACACCGATCTCGACGAGGAAGACATGCTCGACTTCGAAGACGTGACGGGCGTGCTCGACCTGCCGATCGAGAAGCGCAAGAAAAAGCGCAAGAAACGACGCAAGAAGAAGTCGTCGGGCAACCGCAACGAC
>CAYNYN010000256.1:3164-5728 GCA_964401445.1 uncultured Saprospiraceae bacterium
AAGCGCGGCAAGTCGTCGCGCAACCGGCGCCGGCGGGGCGGCCGCAACCGCAACAAAAACCGCAACGACGACAAGAAGTCCTGAGGGCTCAGTCGCCCCAGCGGAAGGTGTCGATGCGGAAGCCGGCCAGGTCGAGCACGCGGTCCACGACGGTGGCCGCCACCTCGCGCGGCGTGGCCGGCGCGCTGTAGAACGACGGGATGGCCGGACAGACGATGGCGCCGGCCAGCGTGACGGTCTCCATGTTGCGGATGTGCACCAGGTTGAGCGGCGTCTCGCGCAGGACGAGGATGAGGCGGCGCCGCTCCTTGAGCACCACGTCGGCGGCGCGCGTCACCAGGTCGTCGGAGGTGCCGCTGGCGATGCGGCCCAGCTGACCGGCCGAGCACGGGCACACGATCATGGTGTCGTAGCGGGCCGAGCCCGACGCAAAAGGCGCCGTGAAGTCGTCGGAAGCGTAGAAGTCGAAGGGCCACTCCTCGGCCCGGAAAGGGGCGCCCGTCTCGTGCGTCCAGTTGAAGTGGGCGTTGCGGCTCATCACCACGCCCACGGCCTCCCACTGCTCGCGCAGGGCGGCCAGCCGCTCGAACAACAGGCGGGCATACACCGCGCCGCTGGCGCCGCCTACGGCCACCACCACTTTTTTCGCTGCCATATGAGGTTAATTATGTCTTAAAAAAGCGCGCATTTCGTCCCACGGACAACGGGCGCAGTAATTTTATTGCTCTGCGCCCGCGTTCGGGCACGGTTTTGCATTTTGCGAAAGCACACAAAAAAATCGATAAATCATGAGAATCACCGCAACGATCGCCGGCCTGGTACTGCTCGTCGGCCTGTGGTGCGCCTTTGCCCCCGCCACGCATGCCCCCCAAACGGGCGACGGCATCCGCTGGATGAGCTGGGAAGAGGCCGTCGCTGCCAACGAGAAAGTGAAGAAGAAGTTCATCGTGGACGTGTACACGAAGTGGTGCGGCTGGTGCAAGCGCATGGATGCCACCACCTTCAAGGATCCGGCCGTGGTGGACTACATCAACGAGCACTTCTACGCCGTCAAGCTCGATGCCGAGCAGAAGGAAGACATCACCTTCCAGGGCACCACGTTCTCGTGGGTCGAGGGTGGCCGCAACGGCGTGCACACGCTGGCCTACTCGCTGCTCGATGGCCGCCTGAGCTACCCGAGCATCGTGTACCTGACCGAGAACTACGAGCGCATCACCATCTCGCCGGGCTTCAAGCAGCCGGCCGACCTGATGAAGGAGCTCAAGTGGGTGGCCGAAGAGCTGTACACCACCATCCCGTTCCAGCAGTATCGCATGCAGCACTGAGCCTCTTGCCTTTCGGCAAATGACGCCTGCGCGAAGGGCGGCTTCCTCGACGGGGGCCGCCCTTCGTCCTTTTTCGAGGCTTTCGCCAAAAAAAATGTCGGCGCGACAGCACGTCACGCCGACACCGGGGCCGATGGCCGAGCAGCAGGAGCGCTTACTCCTTGCCGCCTGCCATCTTGCTCCACTCGTCGATGTCCTTCTGGTTCATGCGGACGTAGTCTTCGTTGCCGGCTTCCTTGGCCAGCTCCAGCGACTTCTTCGCGGCCTGGATGGCTTCGTCGTAGCGGCGCATCTTGGCCAGGATCTGTGCTTCGAGGCGATACTGCCAGTAGCGCGGATCCAGCTCGTTGGCCTTGCGCACCCACTCGAGGGCCTGCTCGAGGTCCTTGTCGGCCTCGTAGTAGTAGCGGGCCGCAGCGTAGTAGTCGCTGCGCGTCGGG
This sequence comes from uncultured Saprospiraceae bacterium, assembly GCA_964401445.1. GTDB lineage: Bacteria > Bacteroidota > Bacteroidia > Chitinophagales > Saprospiraceae > WFYJ01. The sequence continues at coordinate 4,930 of CAYNYN010000256.1, forward strand.
CCGCCCATCACGCGCTTGATGTCGGCCATGACCTTGCTGTCCACGTCCACTTCCAGCTTGATGGGCACCAGCGTGCGCTCCCAGATCAGTTGGATCTCGGCGCTCTCGTTGCGCAGCTTGTCGATGTTGATGGTGAACGTCTCGGTGAAGCAGTGCTCCACGGGGCGCACCACGAAGCGGGCCGCTTCCTTGGAGGTGTCCCACTCCTGGGGCAGGCCCCAGTTGTTGGTGTCGGTGTAGAAGATGATGGTCCAGGCATCGGCGCCGGGGATGGTGTAGAGCGCATACGAGCCGGCCTTCAGGTCGTTGCCTTCCACCTTGACGTCATCGCTGAAGGTGATGACGGTGTTGCGGTTGGCGCCCGTACGCCACATTTTGCCGAAAGGCACCAGGCCGTCCTCGGCGAAGATGGTGCGCCCTTTCACACCCGGACGCGAGTATTCGACCGTGACCTCGGTGAGGCCTACCGTTTGTTGAAGCTTGCACGAGGGGCTGGGCGCCGGCGTGTTGATCTGCGCCTGCGCCGACCAGGCCCACAGGGCCATCACAGTCAGGGCGATGAGTGTACGCATTGGTGATTTCATACTGCTTTGAAGTTTGGTTTGGAAAAACTTGTACCGACAACAAAAGTAAACAACCGCAAGCTATTGGCGGGCCTGCATTTTTACCCGCTACGAAGGGGTGCGGGAAAATGATGAGGTTGACGTTCGCCTCGCGCAACGCGCTCAATCTCTCCTTCTCTCCATCACTCTGTCTCTCTGTCTCTCCACCGACCACGTCATCGCCATTTTTCGGGCCG
>CAYNYN010000257.1:0-5718 GCA_964401445.1 uncultured Saprospiraceae bacterium
ATCAACATCGAGCGTCAGCGAGTCTCAACTGTCAGATCCTCGAATCTCAAATCCTCTTTACGCGATATTCACCATCATTCACCGGCGCAATATTTACTGGCGTTATGATTCTGCCTTTTCGGCAAAAACGAGCTTCAGCCCTTCCGACTGCTCGAGGTGGTGCAGGGCCAGTGTGGCGGTGACCGATCCGATGAGGGGGCCAGCCACGCTTCCCACCAGCGGGATGGCCAGCATGAGGTTGGCCACGGCACCGATGGCCACGGCCAGGCCGGCATAGTGCAGGCAGGTGCGCAGGCTGTCGCGGATGCTCATCTGCCTCAGTTCGAAATAGTTGTCCATCATGGCAAAGCCCATGAAGAAGCTCTGCACGCTCAGGATGGCCAGGCTCTTGCCGAAGCTGCCCAGCACCAGCCCGCCCACTACGACGATGACCGTGCCCCAGAAAGCTTCCATCAGCGCACTGAACAGGGTGAGGCGGATCATGCGCCACTCGGCATGCAGGAACGCCTGGAAAGAGGTGTCGAGCTTCTGGCCGGTTTTCATCTCGATCGTGCGGCGCGTGAAGTGGAAGATGACGACCTCCATCAGGATGAGCACCACGTACTTGAAGCCGCCGAAGAGGATGAGGTCCTTGTTTTCCTGGAACGACACGGACAGGCTTTCGCCCAAGCCGGCTTGCAGCACCTGCCCCTCCTGCACGAGGTTGATCCAGTCGAACAGCGAGGCCAGCACGGGTACGCTGGCCAGCGCCACGGCCAGCACCAGCACGCGCGACAGCCAGCCGTAGCGGAACAGGCCCTCCCACAGGCGGCTGCGTCGCGTGAACACGGCGGCCTCGAAGGCGTGACCGATGCCGCGAAGGAAATAGCGGACGAAGCGAGCGAGATGGTCGGAATAGTCCATAAGGCTGGTTTTTCGTGGGTCGAAGATGGGCCTTCTTCGGCCCGGATGCCGGGTGTCATTTGCCGAAAGGCGCCTGTAACTCGACCAAATGAGGAGCAGCTTTTGCTTTGCAAGCATAAAGAGGCACCAAAGGCCGAAGGGTTGCTTTTGCCGGAAGGCCATGTCGGGGAAGGCTGGGCCGACCCTCCGGACGCGCTTGGGCGCCATGCGCAATACCCGTAAGTTTGCGGGGCGCCGCGCGGGTGGCATTTGCCGAAAGGCGAAAAAGCAGAGGTATGATGGCCGAGACAGGGCGATCCCGGTATTTGGGAACAGGTTGCCCTGATGTAGATATGCCACTTCCGTGGCGATGTGGCGCCTCAACCCTCAACGCTCAACGCTCAACCATCCTTTTGGATTTACCAGATAAAAACCATACATCATGCTCGACACCAAACAACAGCTCGGGTCGAAGGACCTGATGGCCCTCGAAGACAAATACGGCGCCCACAACTATCATCCGCTACCCGTGGTGCTCAGCCGCGGCGAGGGCGTGTACCTGTGGGACGTGGAAGGCAAGCGCTACTACGACTTCCTCAGCGCCTACTCGGCCGTCAACCAGGGGCACTGCCACCCGCGCATCGTGCAGGCCCTGCAGGAGCAGGCCACACGCCTGACGCTCACCTCGCGTGCCTTCTACAACGACAAGCTCGGCCCCTACGAGCAGTACATCACGTCGTACTTCGGCTACGACAAGGTGCTGCCCATGAACACGGGCGTGGAAGCCGTGGAGACGGCGCTGAAGCTGTGCCGCAAGTGGGCCTACAAGGTCAAGGGCGTGCCCGTCAACGAGGCGAAGATCGTCTTCGCTGCCGGCAACTTCCACGGCCGCACGCTGGGCGTCATCAGCGCCTCGGTCGATCCCGATGCCACGCGCGACTACGGCCCCTACATGCCGGGCTACATCGTCGTTCCCTACAACGACCTGGCCGCCCTCGAAGAGGCGCTGCAGGAGCCGGGCGTGGCGGGCTTCATCGTCGAGCCCATCCAGGGCGAGGCCGGCGTCGTGGTGCCCGACGACGACTACCTGCCCGGCGCCTGGGAGCTGTGCAAGAAACACAACGCCCTCTTCATCGCCGACGAGGTGCAGACGGGCATTGCCCGCACGGGCAAGCTGCTGGCCTGCGACCACTACGGCATCCGGCCCGACATCCTGATCCTGGGCAAGGCCCTGTCGGGCGGCGTGATGCCCGTGTCGGCCGTGCTGGCCGACGACGAGATCATGCTGACCATCCGGCCGGGTGAGCATGGCAGCACCTTTGGCGGCAACCCGCTGGCCTGCGCCGTGGCCATGGCCGCCCTCGAGGTGGTGAAGGACGAAAAGCTGGCCGACAATGCCGAGCGGCTGGGCCGCAAGTTTCGCCAGCGCATGCAGGCGCTGGTCGATGCCACCGACTTGCTGACCCTGGTGCGCGGCAAGGGCCTGCTCAACGCCGTGGTGATCAACGACACGCCCGACAGCGACACGGCGTGGAACCTGTGCCTGAAGCTGGCCGACAACGGCCTGCTGGCCAAGCCCACCCACGGCAACATCATCCGCTTTGCGCCGCCCCTGGTGATGACCGACGAGCAGCTCGACGAGTGCTGCGACATCATCGAGCGCACGGTGCGCGATTTCTGATACCCCGTTTTGCTTTCGCAAAAAGCGGAGGTCGCCCCTCGTGGGTGGCTTCCGCTTTTTCTTTTGTCCCTTTCGCGGCCAGGGCCAATGAAGGCGGGTATGGTACAATTCTTGCCTTGTTCCGGTAGCAAGACAGGGTTCCCCCCGCCCGTGAGAAGTGGCACTCACCTCAACGAAGCCTGAAGGCCTGCTGAACGTATTGCCAGGATTGAGCACCTGGCTTCTTCCCTCGGCGTCATGCGTGCAAGGGTAGGGTCATTGGTAGTGCTGCCCAAAAGGGACAAACAGATGACTGAACCTGTACCGGAATTTGGTGTGAAGGGCAAGGCGGTTGCCCTTTTTGCATTGCTGTGTGTGGTCACGGCGTTTTCCGGCCGTTCCGGTACTGCGCATGCCGATACGTGGTTCCAACGGCTCACCACCCGCGTCCTGCGCACCGCCCTGGCAGAAGTCGTGGCCATTTTGCCGAAAGGCAAACAGGAGACGCTGGCAAGCACCCTGCCGGCAGAATATCTGCCCCTGTTGCCCGCCACGACCACCTACACCAGCACCGACGTGCCCAAAACGATCGCTTCGGCCAGTCCTGCGGTAGCCGTCTCGACGATTGACATTCCTGCCGGAGGCGTCATCACGGATGTGAACGTGGTCAACCTCGACATCTCGCACACCTGGGTCAACGACCTGACGGTGGTGCTCACCAGCCCCATGGGTACTTCCGTGACGCTTTTCCAGAAGGTGTGTGGTCAGGAAAACAACGTGCAGCTCGACTTCGACGATGAGGGAAGTCCCTACGGCAACATCCCCTGCCCGCCCGTCGATGGCAATGCCTACCAGCCCTACGAGCCGCTCAGCGCCTTCGATGGCCAGCCCAGCACGGGTACGTGGATCCTGACCGTGATCGATGACTACCCCCAAGATGGCGGCTCGCTGAATGGCTGGGGCCTCGAGATCACGTGGACGGCCTACGAAATCTGCAACAATGGCCAGGACGACGATGGCGACGGCCTGGTGGATGGCGACGACGGCGACTGTGCCTGTACGGGCTGCTTCGCGCCGGTCGTTCAGGAGTATTTCGTGCCATTCCCCGAAGACCAGATCAAGACGGCGCTGACGAAGGTGTTCCCGGGGAAGAATGCCTGCAACCTCAATGGCACCGTGCTCGAAGTGTCCGACCCCATCTTCTCGGTGGTGTCCATTTCGGCCTATATCGACAGTACCATCATCTACTTCGACCATTGGGAAGACGGCTTCGAGGCCGAGCCCGCCGACCCGCAGCAGCCCACCACCCAGATCTGGGGCGACGGCAACCCGCTCAACGGCGTGCCGCCCGGCATCCCTTCCGACATCATTCTGGCGGGCAATACCATCCTGTTGGAAATGCCCGTACAGACCAGCACGCGCCAGAGCATCGTGGACTTCGACGGGGGTGACCGCTTCCTGACATCCTTCCCCGTGGCCGTGACGCGCTCTGCCTGGTCGAACGGCCCGTCCACCCTGTTGGCCGGCGCCCTCGAGGTGTTCCCCGTAGAGGATTGGTCGACGACTTATGTGGTGCCCGTAGGTGAGGACGTTTTTCCCGACAGGCAGTACTTCGAGGAGGTGGGCTTCGTGGTGATGGCCGCCCAGGATGGCACTTCCGTGCAAATAGATGCCGACGCCAACGGCTCTTTCGAGACGACCATCACCCTGAACGAAGGAGAAAGCTACTGGCAGCCCGACGTGCTGGCCGGCGCCCACATCCAGGCCTCGGCGCCCGTACAGGTGCATCTGGTCACGGGCGACCGCTGTGCTACTTACGAGACGCGTTGGTTTACACTGACCCCACAGAGTCAATGGGGCAATGTCTACTATTCGCCCGTGGCCGGTGACGAACAGGAATATCACATCTACAATCCGAACAATTACCCGATTACCATCAAGCGGCGCATCAATTCGGGGATGCTGTCCGACATCACGGTGCCTGCCAACGGCAATGCCCGTTTTGCAGCGCCCGACCCCAGCGGCCTGCACATCTACTCGGCCGACGGCAGCAACTTCTACGCCCTCTTGCTCAATGATGCCACTTCTTCAGCAGCCTACAACGAAGCCTGGGACTGGGGCAGCGCCTTGTTGCCCATCACGCGGCTGACGCCCCAGGTGGTGGTGGGCTGGGCGCCCGGTCAGGATCCCACCAAGCCCGTTACCGAAAACGGCAGCCCCGTATGGGTGACGGCTGCTTTCCCGCCCGCGAGCAACAGCACGGGCACCATCCAGATCTGCATCGACTACGACGGCGACAACGTGGGTCCCAACCAGGATGCCAACGGCCACTACTACGACCAGAGCTACACCTTGAACGAACTGGACCGCGTCCTCGTCTATGACCCCGATGGCGACCAGACCAACATGCTGGTGTATGTGTGCGACACGGTCCAGGCCATCGTTTCGGTGATCTGGGGGCAGGACCCCAATACAGCCAGCCCGGGTTCGCCCGGCCTGGACGTCGGTACGGGCGTGCCCGGCATCAACCCGTTTTTCGCCTACAAGTCGGTCAGCCTGCTGGCCGATGCCGACGGCGACGGCCGCTTCAGCCTGGGCGATACGGTGCAGTACTCCGTCGGTATCGCCAACTACGGGCTGGTGCCCATCCAGGGCGATTTTCACGTAAGTGACGTCTTTCCCGCCGAGCTGCAGTACGTGCCCAACACCACCTACCTCGACGACGGCCAGGGCAACGTCTCCTCCATCAGCGACGGCACCACCACGCCCTTCCCGCTCGACGAGGGCGGCATCACGGTCAGCCTCTCGCTCGATCCGGGCAAGGAAGCCATCATCTCGTTCAACGGGCGCGTGGTCAGCGTGCCTGGCGACAGCCTCATCACCAACGTGGCCACCGTCTCGAGCAACGGCATCACCTACGAGCGCGAGGTGAGCTTCCGCGTCTATCCGCAGGCCGAGGTCTGCGACAACGGCTTCGACGACGACGGCGACGGCATCACCGACTGCGACTGCGTGACGGCCGACAACCGCGTGGGCGGCCGCGTCTTCGAAGACCGGAACGAGAGCCTGACTTACGATGCCGGCGAGCCCACCTGGCAGGGGGCCACCCTTGTCCTCTACCAGGACAACAACGGCGACGGCCAGCTCGATGCCGGCGACACGCCCGTGGATACGAC
>CAYNYN010000258.1:0-5714 GCA_964401445.1 uncultured Saprospiraceae bacterium
CCAACCATCAAATCCTGAGTCCCCTGAAAAAAGTGGTTGAGGGTTGAGCGTTGAGAGTTTGAGTTTAAAGTTTAGTGTTTAAACTTGATTTCCAGATTTGTTATGAATGCGACTTGGGCATCCATCGTCTATCGTCCATCGTCCATCGACTTTTTGCAGTAGACTCAATCCTCGATCCTTCGATTCCGCATCCTCTTTGTCCGGCGTATATTGACCCGCCTGTTGCCCCTTCAGAAAATTCAACTCCCGACGTCATGCTTCGCTATCCCCTGCTCCTGCTGCTCCTCAGTTTTGGCCTTTCGGCAAATGCCTTCCAGACCGACGCCGACTGGCAATGGCTCGACACCACCGTGGAACGCGCGCTGGACACCTTCGGCACGACCGGCCTGGCCATTGCCGTGGTGCAGGACGGAAAAGTCGTCTTCTCAAAAGGCTACGGCTGGGCCGACGCCGAGGCCGGCACCGCCGTCACCACCCGCCATCTGTTCAACATCGCCTCGTGCAGCAAGGCCTTCACCGCTGCGGCCCTGGCGCTGCTGGTGGAGGAAGGCAAGCTGAGCTGGGACGACAAGGTGACCGACTGGCTGCCCGAATTCCGGCTGTCCGACGACTGGATCACGCGCCAGCTCGAAGTGCGCGACCTGCTGTGTCACCGCTCGGGCCTGGCCACCTTCATGGGCGACCTGTTGTGGTACCACACCCGCTACACCGACGAAGAGGTGATGCGCCGCATGCGCTTCCTGCCCATCGAGCGCGACTTTCGCAGCGAGTACGGCTACCAGAACAACATGTACATGGTGGCGGGCCTGATCATCGAGCGGGCCACGGGCATGAGCTGGGAGCGCTTCGTGCGCGACCGCCTGCTGCTGCCCCTCGACATGACACACACGCGCACCTCCAACGACTCGCTGCGCGCCACCGACCCCCTGGCCTGGCCCCACATCGACGGCCGCCGCATCGAGCCGCACGACTTCAACGCCACCAAGCCGGCCGCCTCGCTCTTCGCCAGCGTGGACGACCTGACGCACTGGGTGCAGATGTGGCTCGACGAGGGCCTGTTTGCCGACAGGCGCATTTTGCCGAAAGGCAGCATCGAAACGCTCACCAGCCCCCAAACCATCATGCACGTCAATGGCTTCGAGCGCGCGCTGGGCACCCACTTCAAGGCCTACGCCCTGGGCTGGCGCCTGTTCGACCTCGCCGGCAAAATGGTGGTGGAGCACGACGGCGGCATGCCGGGCTACATCAGCAAGGTGACGCTGGTGCCCGAGGCCGGCCTCGGCATCATCATCCTCAACAACGGCATGGACTTTTTCGTCAACTCGGCGCTGCGCTACGAAATCCTGCAGCGCGTGCTCGGCACCGACGCGCCACGCGACTTCATCGGACAGTATGCCCGCTTCCGCAAAAACTACCTGCAGCGCAAGGCCGAGCAGGAAGCCCGGCGGCTGGCCTCCCGCGTCGAGGGCACCCACCCCTCACTGCCCGACGATGCATGGACGGGCGTGTACGAAGACCAGTGGTATGGCAAGGCCATCGTCGGCCAGAAAAAGGACGGCTCGCTGGTGCTGACCTTCGAGCCGGCAGCGGAAGTGTTCACCGGACCGCTCACCCACTGGCACTACAACACCTTCCGCGTGGACTTTCGCGATCCGTTCCTCACCTTCGGACTGGTCAACTTCGAGCTGGACGCCTACGGCAAACCCGTCGGTTTCACCATCGACCTGCCCAGCGACGACTTCCACTTCGACAAGCTGCATTTCCGGAAGGTGGAGTGAGCGGTGAGGAGCGAGGAGGGAGGAGTGAGGAGTGGGTTGTTGATTGCCGATTCGGGCGTTTCTGGTGCTCGTGGGGCCAAAAAGCAAATGCATCTCTGTGCGCGCTTGCACAGAGATGCATCGAGGCCAGCAAAAGGACGAAGGCACGATCAGCCGAGCGAGGCCACGTGCTTCATCAGCTTGCTCTTGAGGTTGGCAGCTTTGTTCTTGTGCCAGATGTTGCGCTTGGCCAGACGGTCGATCTTGCTCACCACTTTGGGCAGAAACTTCTCGGCTTCTTCCTTGTCGGTGATCGAACGCAGCGTCTTGATCATGGTGCGCGTCGATTTCTTGTAGTAGCGGTTGTGCAGACGACGCTTTTCAATCTGGCGGATACGCTTCTTTGCTGACTTGTGATTTGCCATATCGATTCAGAAAATTGTTTGGTTCGGAACAAGGGAAACAGCCCCCGTTTTCAACTGGAGCGCAAAGATAGGTTTTTCCGAAAAAAACGCTCATTCCCCCGCGGCCTTTTTTTGGCGAAAGCCGATCGCGGTGGAAAAGCCAACTTTTCGGGGCGAAAATTCGCGTGAGGTTGTGCCCTTTCGGGCCTATTTTTGTTTGATATTTGCGCGAATTTGGAAAATCCGGTCCACCAACCAACAGAAGTCCAGCCATGACTGACTTTTCGTTCGTCTTCAACGCACACCCCAACTACATCGCCTCGCTCTACGAGCAATACCAGCGCGATCCCGAATCGGTAGAGGAAAGCTGGCGCCTGTTCTTTCGCGGTTTCGACTTTGCGCTGACGCAAAACGGCACCGCCGGTGGCGATGCCACCGTCTCGCGCGAGCAGATCGACAAGGAGCTGCGCGTGTACGCCATCATCGTGGCTTACCGCAACCGGGGCCACCTGCGCTCGCTGACCAACCCCATCCGGGCGCGGCGCGACCGCCGGCCCAACCTCGACCTGGCCGACTTCAACCTCACGGAAGCCGACCTGGACCTGCACTTCGTCGCCGGGCGCGAGCTGGGACTGGATAACGCCACCCTGCGCCAGATCATCGACCACCTCGAGAAGGTGTACTGCGGCCATATCGGCTTCGAGTTCATGCACATACGCGAAAGGGCCAAGCGGCGCTGGCTGCGCGAGCGCATCGAGCGCATCATGCCCGAAAAGAGCTTCGGCCTGAGCATCGAAGAGAAGCGCCGCATCCTCGAGAAGCTCAACGGCGCCGTGGTGTTCGAGAAGTTCCTCAACACCAAGTACGTGGGCCAGAAGCGCTTCTCGCTCGAAGGGGGCGAGAGCACCATCCCCGCCCTCGACTTCATCATCAACAAGGGGGCCGAGCTGGGCGTGGAAGAGTTCGTGATGGGCATGGCCCACCGCGGCCGCCTCAACGTGCTGGCCAACATCCTGGGCAAGACCTACGAACAGATCTTCAACGAGTTCGAGGATTTCGTCATTCCCGACCAGAGCTTCGGCGACGGCGACGTCAAGTATCACATGGGCTACTCGTCGCAGGTGGAGACGCCTTCCGGCAAAAAGGTACACCTCAAGCTGGCGCCCAACCCCTCGCACCTCGAGAGCGTGGACCCCGTGGTGGAAGGCTTCACGCGTGCCAAGGGCGACCTGCTCTACGACAACGACTACGACCGCATCATGCCCATCCTCATCCATGGCGATGCCGCCATCGCCGGGCAGGGCGTGGTGTACGAGACGGTACAGATGAGCCAGCTGGAAGGCTATTACACCGGCGGCACCATCCACTTCGTCATCAACAACCAGGTGGGCTTCACCACCGACTTTTACGACGCCCGCTCTTCGACCTACTGCACCGACGTGGCCAAGGTGGTCGATGCGCCCGTCTTCCACGTCAATGGCGACGACCCCGAGGCCGTGGTGTTCGTGGCCCAGCTGGCCGCCGAATACCGCCAGACCTTCCACACCGACGTGTTCATCGACATGGTGTGCTATCGCCGCCACGGCCACAACGAGGGCGACGACCCGCAGTTCACCCAGCCCGAGATGTACCAGATCATCAAGAAGCACCCCGACGTGCGCACGCTCTACGTCGAGATGCTGGCCGAGCGCGGCGACATCGAACAAAAGCTGGCCAAGGAGCTGGAAGAACACTTCTGGAAAGAGCTGCAGGCCCGCCTCGACGAGGTCAAGGAAAAACCGCTGCCCTACGAATACCAGCCGCCCGAGGAGGCCTGGCGCAAGCTGAAGAAGCGCACCACCGCCGAAGACTTCGAGCAATCGCCCGTCACGGGCGTGCCCGAAGAACAGGTCCGACAGGTCATTGAGCACCTGCTCACGCTGCCCGACTGGCTCAACCCCGTGAGCAAGGTCAAGCGCCTGCTCAAGCACACGCGCAAGCTGTGGGACCAGGGCCAGCTCGACTGGGCCATGGCCGAGCTGCTGGCCTATGGCACCATCCTGCTGCAGGGCCAGAACGTGCGCATGAGTGGCCAGGACGTGCGGCGCGGCACCTTCTCGCATCGCCACGCCGTCTTCTACGACAACGGCACCGATGCTATCTACAACCGCCTCGAAGGCATGAAAGACGGCCAGGGGCATTTCTACATCTACAACTCGCTGCTTTCTGAGTTTGGCGTGCTGGGCTTCGAGTACGGCTACTCGCTGGCCACGCCCGACACGCTCGTCCTCTGGGAAGCCCAGTTCGGCGACTTCGCCAACGGCGCCCAGGTCATCTTCGACCAGTACATCAGCTCGGCCGAGAGCAAGTGGCAGCGCCAGAGCGGGCTGGTGATGCTGCTGCCGCACGGCTACGAGGGGCAGGGCCCCGAACACTCGAGCGCCCGCCTCGAGCGCTACCTGCAGGCCTGCGCCGAGTACAACATCACGGTGGCCAACTGCACCACCCCCGCCAACTTCTTCCACCTGCTGCGCCGCCAGCTGGCACGCCCCTTCCGCAAGCCGCTCGTCGTCATGACGCCCAAGTCGCTGCTGCGCCACCCGCGCGTCATCTCCGAGGTGGCCGAGTTCACGGGCGAGACGCGCTTCCGCGAAGTGCTCGACGACCCGGCCATCACCACCAAGGCTGCCGCCAAAAAGGTGAAGACGCTGCTGCTGTGCAGCGGCAAGATCTACTACGAGCTGCTCGAGAAAAAGGAAGCCGACCAGCGCGACGACGTGGCCATCGTCCGTCTCGAACAGCTCTACCCGCTGCCCGAAAAGCAGCTCGACGAGGTGGTTGCCCGGTACAAAGGCGCGACCATCCGCTGGGTGCAGGAAGAGCCGGCCAACATGGGTGCCTGGCAGTACCTGCTGTCGTGGTATTGCGGGCGCGTGCCCATGCAACTGGTCTCGCGCAAGCCCAGCGCCTCGCCGGCCACCGGCTTCAAGAAAAAGCACGATCAGGAGCAAAAAGCCATCATCGAGAAGGCTTTCGCCTGACGCCCGCGCACCACGCGTTTGCGCACAGACCGCCATTTGCCGAAAGGCAGATGGCGGTTTTCACTTTTTGTTGCCCATCCCCCGATCGAAAAGCGCCAGGGCAAGCCCCACGGCCAGCCCGATAAAGGCCTGATGCACGACGAAGTTCCGGTCGAAGCCGCCGTCCTGACTGTACTCCACGAACAGCCGGATGACGAGGTAAAGCACGGCGATCATCAGTACCCGCCACACGAGTGAGTTTTTCATCTCCTTGCATTTTGAAGGGCATGCTTTGAGAAAGACATGCCCCGTTTCCCGGGAAAACGGCAGGTAAAATAGCCTTTGTACCAGCCTTTCGGCAAATGCCGCCCGCCGGCAATTTCTCCTTTCTGCGAAACCGCAGCTTTCAGACGCAGAAAAACGCGGTGTGGAGGCTGTTTTTCAATGGTTGAGCGTTGAGCGTGTAGGGTTGAGGGTTCGCATCGCGCAAAGGTGCGTAACCCATTCATCTCAACATCGCGGCGCAGCCGCAGCCTGTTCCCGATGCTCGGGGC
>CAYNYN010000259.1:0-5689 GCA_964401445.1 uncultured Saprospiraceae bacterium
CTTCCACGAACACCACGAAGCGCCGGTCCATCGGATCGAGGTGGGCCAGCAGCACCTCGAAAAAGGCCTCGCCCACTCGCGTGACGATGTTGAGGAAGTTGTCGTGGCGTTCCTGCAGCTTGCCGTCGGGAAACAGCTTGTCGCGCAGCTTGCGGATCTGGCTGATGGCCTGGTCGTGTTTCTGCTTCTCGGCCCGGACCAGCCGCGTCTCGATGTTTTCGAGGGCCTTGAGCTGGCGCGCCCCTTCGGCCAGCACCTTTTTCTCCATGGTGGGATCGACGGCGCGCGCTTTTGCAGCCACGCGCGCGAACAACGCCTCCAGCTCCTGCCGTTCGGCCTCGAGCGAGAACGGCTCTTCGGCATGCGCGGCCAGCCACCGCTTGATGAGCACCTCGGTCACTTCGAACAGGTCGGTCACCTGCAGGCCGAGCTTCTCCATGCGGCGCGCGCTGGTGCGGTCGATCCACAGGGCCGAGTTGCGGCGCACGAGCATGGGGAAGGGCACGCCGAAGTGGGCGAACTGCTCGCGGCGTTCGAGCCAGTAGGCGATCTCGCCGCCACCGCCCACGTAGGCCAGGTTGGGCAGGATGAATTCCTGGTACACGGGCCGCATCACGACGTTGGGGCTGAAGCGCTCGGGATGGGCCTCGATTTCGGCTTCCATTTCTGCTTTCGCAAAAAAGCGCCCGCTCTCCACCAGCCGGAAGCCCTCGCCATCCGGCTCGATGCGCTCGCGGCTCGTGTCGGTCATGTAGAAGAAGTTGACGGGGCGCACGTAGGCCTGCGGCTCGAAGCCCTGCTCCTGCAGGCGCGCCTGCGTGGCCGTGACGATGGGATGCGAGGCCTGCTGCAGCACCTCCTCGCGGATGATGGGCCGGAAGGCAGCCTTCAGGCGTGGCTCGTCCATCAGCAGGGCCACCAGGCCGTATTTGCCGAAAAGGCCGTGCACCAGGGCCTGTGTGGCCTGCCCGTAGCGCGGGTAGCGCGTGTAGGCCTCTTCGATGAGCGCGTACCAGCGCGTCGCTTCCGGGCGGTCGCCCAGCACCTCCTTCAGCGCGTCGAGGGCCGGGCGCAGGCTGTCGGTGGACAGACGCCCCACGGGGCCGCCGGCTTCCGTCTCCCAGCTGATGCGCCGGCCGAACACCCAGGCGTGGTTGATCTCCTCGAAGTCGTGATCTTCGCCGCCAATGACGAACACCGGCACGAACGTCTTGTCTGGAAACCGCTGGCCCAGCTTGCGCGTCAGGTGGATGGCCGACACGATCTTGTAGATGAAGTACAGGGGCCCGGTGAAGAGGCTGGGCTGGTGCGCCGTCACCACCGTGAAGGTGTTCGGCTCGCCCAGCGCCGCGATGGCCTGCGTCGTGGGCGCCATTTCCGGAAGGGAAGCATACTGGTCGCGCAGCACGGACACCAGCAGCTCGCGGTCGCAGTGATGGGCGCAGCGGGCGTCGATGAGCTGTCCGAAGGCGTCCATCTGCTGGGGATGGAGGCAGAAGGGCTGCAGGCGCGGGTCATCGCACAGGTAAGCCAGATCTTTCTCGGCAATGCCCGGCACCTGCCGGTAGTCGAAGTGTAGAACGCGCATGTCGGGTGATTTCGTTTTCCCGGGGCAAGACCGGAGCCTTTATCTTTGTGAGCTTTTGTGATTGTCCGCCTTTCGGCAAACATGGCCCGGGGCCATGGCCGCCGCAACGGCGCACAAAGGTACGTTTCCCGCGCTTTCGCAAACATCGCCTATGGAACAGTTCGTCCTCGCACTCGATCAGGGAACCACCAGCTCGCGCGCCATCCTCTTCGACAGGGAAGGGAGGGTGCACGGCCTGGCCCAGAAAGAGTTCACGCAGCACTTTCCCCGGCCCGGCTGGGTCGAGCACGACGCCAACGAGATCTGGAACACCCAGCTCGAGGTGGCCCGCGAGGTGCTGCACCGCCATGGCGTGCAGCCCGCCCAGGTGGTGGCCATCGGCATCACCAACCAGCGGGAGACCACTGTGGTGTGGGACCGCGCCACCGGCGAGCCCGTGGCGCGCGCCATCGTCTGGCAGGACCGCCGCACCGCCGGCATCTGCGACCGCCTCAAGGCCGAAGGGCACGAGGGCACCCTGCGCCAGAAGACGGGCCTGGTGGCCGACGCCTACTTCTCGGGCACCAAGGTGCAGTGGCTGCTCGACGAGGCGCCCCATTTGCGCAAGCGGGCCGAGGCGGGCGAGCTGGCCTTCGGCACCGTCGATTCGTGGCTCATCTACAAGCTGACCGAGGGGCGCGTCCACGCCACCGACCACACCAACGCCTCGCGCACCCTGCTGTACAACATCCACACCGGCGGCTGGGACGAGGACCTGTGTCGGCTGCTGCGCGTGCCCATGGCCATGCTGCCCGAGCTGCGCGACTCCAACGCCGCCTTCGGCACGACGCGCCTGCTGGGCGGCGAGATCGCCATCCACGGCGTGGCCGGCGACCAGCAGGCCGCCCTCTTCGGCCAGGCCTGCTTCGACCAGGGCATGGCCAAAAATACGTACGGCACCGGCTGCTTCATGCTCATGAACACTGGCGGCGAGGCGCTCATCTCGCAGCGCGGCCTGCTCACCACCATCGCCTGGTCGCTCGACGGCAAGGCCACCTACGCGCTCGAAGGCAGTGTCTTTATCGCCGGGGCCGCCATCCAGTGGCTGCGCGACGGCCTGCGCCTGCTCGACGAGGCGCGCGACTCGGAATATTTCGCCTCGAAGGTGGCCGATGCCGAGGGCGTGTACGTGGTGCCGGCCTTCACCGGCCTGGGCGCCCCCTACTGGGATCCCTATGCCCGCGGCGCCATCTTCGGCCTGACGCGCGGCACGGGCAAGGCCCATCTGGTGCGCGCCACGCTCGAGAGCATCGCCTACCAGACCACCGACGTGCTGGAGGCCATGCAGCAGGATGCCGGCATCGAGCTGGCGGCCCTGCGCGTCGATGGAGGCGCCTCCACCAACGACCTGCTCATGCAGTTCCAGGCCGACATGCTGCAGACGCGCGTGGAGCGCCCTGCCGTGACCGAAACGACGGCCCTGGGCGCAGCCATGCTCGCCGCCCTCGGCGCCGGCTGGACGAGCCTCGACGAGGTGCGACGCAACTGGAAGCTCGACAAAGCGTTCACTCCAGGCATGGATCCCGAAACGCGCCATGCCAAATACGCCGGCTGGAAGAAAGCCGTGCAGCGCGCGCTGGGGTGGCAAGGGTGAGGAGAGAGGAGTGAGGAGAGAAGGAGAGACAGAGAGACGGTGGGGAGTGAAAAAGCGTAGCGGCGTTGCGAGAGACCAACCCTCAACGCTCAACCAAAAAAACAGAAATGGCACGCATACTGACCATATCCGAATGGATCGAAGGCTATCGGGACTGGCCCCTGCTCGACGTGCGCACTCCGGCCGAGTACGCGCAAGGCCATATCCCGGGCGCCATCAACTTTCCGCTGTTCAGCAATGAGGAGCGGGCCGTGGTGGGCACCATCTACAAGCAGGTCGGCCCCGAGGAGGCCTTGCTTCGGGGGCTCGAGTTCGTGGGGCCCCGCATGGCCGACATGGTGCGGCAGGCGCGGCAGCTCGCCCCCGAGCGGCGCGTGGTGGTGCATTGCTGGCGCGGCGGGCAGCGCAGCGGCTCGGTGGCCTGGCTGCTCGAGAAAGCCGGCTTCGAGACCTGCACGCTGCAGGGCGGCTACAAGGCCTGGCGCAACTTCATCCTCGACGGCTTCCACCAGCTGAAACGCCGTATCGTCCTGCTGGGTGGCCGCACCGGCAGCGGCAAGACGGCCATCCTGCACGAGCTGGCGCGGCTGGGCGAGCAGGTCATCGACCTCGAAGGGCTGGCCCACCACAAGGGGTCGGCCTTTGGTGCACTGGGCGAGCAGCCGCAGCCTACCACCGAGCAGTTCGAGAACGAGCTGTTCGTGCACTGGTGGCGCCTCGATCCCGAGCGGCGCGTCTGGCTCGAGAGCGAGAGCCGCTCCATCGGCCGCGTGTTCATCCCCGAAGGCGTGTGGGAGCAGATGCGGCAGGCACCCTACGTGCGCATCCACGTGCCCTTCGAGCGGCGCGTCGAGCGCCTCGTGGCCGACTACGGCCGCTACGAGCCGGAAGCCCTCATTGCCAGTTTCCACAAAATCCGGAAGCGTCTGGGCGGGCAATGGGTGCAGGCCGCCGAGGAGGCGATCCGCGAAGGTCGGCTCGGCGAGGCGGCCGCCATCGCCCTGCGCTACTACGACAAGACCTACGACCACTTCGTGGAGAAGCACCAGCCGCCCGTGCTCATCAACCTGGAAGTGCCTTCCGGCAAACCCGAGGACGCCGCACGCATGCTGCACGCGCTGGAAGTGGAAGGCACCGTCGGTACATGAGTCGGTTCGGACTGTGGCAGGGGATGAGGATGTGTCTATCAAAAAGTCGATGGACGATGGACGATAGACGATGGATATGCAAGGTGTATTGATAATATGTTGTAAATCAACTTTAAACGATAAACTTTAAACTCAAACGCTCAACCCTCAACGCTCAACCCTCAACCATTTTTTCAGGGGACTCAGACATTCAACCATCAACGCAAAACCACATGAAAACCACGACCTGGAAACTCACCGAATTCAGTCACGGCGCCGGCTGCGGCTGCAAGATCGCACCGGCTGTGCTGGACAGCATCCTCGTGCACCGCGCGGCGCGGCGCCACTTCGACAACCTGCTCGTGGGCAACGACGAGCGCGACGACGCGGCCGCCTTCGACCTGGGCGATGGCACGGCTGTCATCAGCACCACCGACTTCTTCATGCCCATCGTGGACGACCCGTTCGACTTCGGGCGCATCGCCTCGGTCAATGCCATCAGCGACGTGTACGCCATGGGGGGCACGCCGCTCATGGCCATCGCCGTGCTGGGCTGGCCCATCGACAAGCTGCCGCCCGAGGTGGCCAACGAGGTGGTGGAAGGTGGTCGCGCCGCCTGTGCCGAGGCGGGCATCCCCCTTGCCGGCGGCCACAGCATCGACAGTCCCGAGCCCATCTTCGGGCTGGCCGTCACGGGGCGCGTGCGCATCGACCACCTCAAGCGCAATGGCGGCGCCCGCCCGGGCGACCTGCTGTTCCTCACCAAGCCCATCGGCGTGGGCATCCTGGCCACGGCCCAGAAGAAGAAAAAGCTGCGGCCCGAGCACAGCACCTTGGCGCGCGACTGGATGGTGCGCCTCAACAAGGCGGGCGCTGCCTTCGGTCCGCTCGACGCAGTGCACGCCATGACCGACGTCACCGGCTTCGGCCTGCTGGGCCACCTGTCGGAGATGTGCGAGGCCAGCCAGGCCAGCGCCGAGGTGTGGTTCGACAAGGTGCCCTTCATCGACAAGGCCGTGCTCGACCACTACCTCGACGAGGGCTGCATCCCCGGCGGCACGCGCCGCAACTGGAACAGCTACGGCCACAAGATGGGCCCGATGGAAGAGCGCCAGCGCTACCTGCTGTGCGACCCCCAGACCAGCGGCGGCCTGCTCGTCGCCGTCGATCCGAAAGGCGTCGACCGCTTCCTCGAGGTGGCGGCAGCCGAAGGGCTCGCACTCGAACCCATCGGCACCATCACCGAGCGGGGCGCGCACGTGGTGACTGTGGCCTGAGCCCGAATCTGCCACGACGTTTGCGAGCCTTTCGAAAGGCTCGTAAACGTCGTTCGGGCTGCTT
>CAYNYN010000260.1:0-5562 GCA_964401445.1 uncultured Saprospiraceae bacterium
CTTCCTCCCAAGCCTTCCCCTCCCGACCATCACATACTATTGACCTTTCCTTCAACCCCTATCGCCATGCGCCTGCTTCCCCTTTGCACATTGTTCCTGCTGCTGGCATCCTGCAACCAGCAGCCCTCTTCCCCTGCCTCGCTTGCCGAGGTGCCGGACAACCCCTGGATCAGCAGCTACACCAGCGGCATCATCAGCCGGACGGAGTCCATTGCGGTCGCGTTCGATCGCGATCGGGCCGGCGCCCCCCTGCCGGAAGCGCTGCCCGCCCGCGCCTTCGAGCTGACCCCCCCGGTCGCGGGCGAGCTGAAGCGTGCCGGCGACCACATGCTCTTGTTCGAGCCGGCCGCGTGGCTGCCACCGGCCACCACCTTTACGGCCACCGTCCATCTCGACCGGCTGGGGCTGCCCGCCACCGGCGACGAACGCACCTTCAGCTTTTCCTTTGCCACGCGCCCGCTCGACTGGCACCTCACCGAGGCCGGGCTACAGCCCGCCGAAGGCCACCTGGCGCGGCTCGAAGGCCAGGTGATCAGCACCGACGCAGCCGAAGCCGAAACCATCGAGCGTGCCCTGAGTGTGCGCCTCGACGGGCAAGCCCTCACCCCCGAATGGACGCACGCCAACGACCATACCCAGCACCGCTTCGTCGTGCAAGGCATCGAGCGCGGCGACCAGCCGGCCAGCCTGCACGTCGTGCTCGAGCGCCCCGAAGGCGCGCCCGAGCAGCGCACGCTCGAAGTGCCCGAGAAGGGGCGCTTCGAGGTGACCAGCCTGCAGGTGGTACGCAGCGAGCCGCCCTACGTGGAGGTGCGGTTCACCAATCCGCTCGACGCGCGCCAGCCCCTCGATGGCCTCGTGCGGCTGGGCTACGACATCGAGATGGACCTCGTGCGCGAAGGGGCCACCCTGCAGATCTTCCCGCGCACGAACGTAATGGGCGAAGTGCCGCTGGTGATCGACGGCGCGCTGCGCGACGCCAACGGCAAAAAGCTGGGATCGACGTACAGCCAGCGCATCCTGTTCGAGACGCCACCGCCGGCCGTCGAGCTGGCCACCGACGGCATCATCATGCCGGGCAGCGGCCCCACGCTGCTGCCCTTCCGCGCCATCATGCTGCGCGGCGTGGTCGTCGAGGTGTTCCGCATCCACAGCCACAACGTGCTGCAGTTCCTGCAGCAGAACTCGCTGCGCGAGTCGTACAACCTGCACTACGTGGGCCGCATCGTGGCGCAAAAGGAGATCCCGCTCATCGATGACGATGCCACCGCCGACGCGACCCAGTGGAAGCGCTACGCCATCGACCTGAGCGAGCTGATCGAGCCCGACCCGCACGCCATCTACGAGGTGCGCATCGGCTTTTTGCCGCAGCACAGCCTGTACCCCTGCGACGAGGCGCTCGAGCCCTACCATCTGCCCGAGCCCACCGATGGCCAGTACGAGTCGATCACCTCGTGGTGGAATGGCCCGTTCGGCTGGTACGAAGACTACGTCTGGGACCACCGCGACCAGCCCTGCAAGCCCGCCTATTACAACAGCGACCGCTTCATCCGCACGCATGTCCTTGCTTCCAACGTTGGGCTGATCGCCAAACGCGGCCGCGACGGCACGCTCACCGTCATCGCCACCGACCTGCGCACCGCCGAGCCGCTCGCCGGCGCCGAGGTGGAGCTGCTCGACCTGCAGCAGAGCCCGCTGGCCACCCTCACCACCGATGCCGACGGCCTGGCTTCCGCCAAAACGGAGCGCCCGCCTTTCTTCGTGCGCGCCACCTACGGCGACGAGGTGGGCTACCTGCGCCTGCACGACGGCGAGAGCCTGCAGATGAGCCGCTTCGACGTGTCGGGCCAGGAGACGCCCGAGGGCCTCAAGGGCTTCATCTACGGCGAGCGCGGCGTGTGGCGGCCCGGCGACAGCCTCTACCTCCACTTCATGCTCGACGACCGCCGCCACCCCCTGCCCGACGACTTCCCGCTCAAGGCCGAGCTGCGCGACCCGCGCGGCCGCATCGCCTGGCAGGGCGTACTCAGCCGACACCTCGACCGCATCTATCCCATCCGTCTGGCCACCGCGCCCGACGACCCCACCGGCATCTGGCGGCTCAACATCCAGGCCGGCTCGGCCCGCTTCCGCAAAAACCTGCGCATCGAAGCCATCAAGCCCAACCGCCTGAAGGTGTCCCTCAACGCCGGCAAGGAGCCGCTCGGCATCTGGCAGGAGCCGCACCGCCTCGATCTGGACGTGCGCTGGCTGCACGGCACGCCGGCGCGGCAGGCGCGCGTCGTGGTCGAGCTGACCAGTCGCGACCGCGCACCCGCCTTCGAAGGGCTGGACAACTTCGTCTTCCTCGACCCCACGCGGCGCAGCACGCCCCGCCAGGAGAAGCTGTTCGAGGGCATCACCGACGACGAAGGGCGCGCTTCCTTCAGCCACACGTTTGCGAAAGCGGACAACCTGCTGGCCGGCATGCTCGACCTCGACTTCCAGATTCGCGCCTTCGAGCCCGGCGGCAACTTCAGCACCGTCAGCATCAGCAAGCCCTACCATCCCCGCACCAGCTATGCCGGCCTGCGCATCCCCGACAACGCCTACGGGTGGAAATACTTCTCTGCCGGCAGCCAGGTGCCGATCGAGGTGGTGGCCGTCAGTGCCGACGGCAAGCCGCTGGCCAATCGCCGCCTCGAGCTGGGCGTCTATCAGGTGGGGCGCTACTGGTGGTCGGAGAGCTACGACGAGCTGGCGCGCTTCGCCAGCGCCGACCACCGCGAAGCATTCCGCACGGCCACCGTCACGACCGACGCGCGCGGCCGCGCCACCTGGACGCTCGAAACCGATGTGAGCGGCCGCCTGCTGGTGCGCGTCTGCGATCCCGAAAGCGGCCACTGCTCGGGCGATTTCCTCTACCTGTCTTCCTGGTATTTCGAAGCGCAGGAGGTGAGCAAGGAGGAAGCCGCCATGATGGTCTTCGGCACCGACAAGAAGACGTATGCGCCGGGCGAGACGGTGCAGGTGACCGTGCCTGCGCCCGACAACGGCCGCATCCTCGTCAGCCTCGAGAACGGGGCCGGCGTGCTGCGCACCTTCTGGCACGACGCCCGACGCGGCGACAACCGCATCACCTTCGAGGCCACCCCCGACATGGCGCCCACCACCTACGTGTCGGCCATGCTCATCCAGCCGCACGGCCAGACCACGGGCGACCTGCCCATGCGGCTCTACGGCGTGGTGCCCATCACCGTGAACGACCCGGCCACCGTGCTCGCGCCCGAGCTCTCGCTTCCGCAAACGCTGCGCCCCGAAAGCAAGGCCACCATCCGCGTCAGCGAAGCCAGCGGCCGGGCCATGGCCTACACGCTGGCCGTGGTGGACGAAGGCCTGCTCGACCTGACGTCCTTCCAGACACCCGACCCGCACGCCGCCTTCTATGCGCGCGAGGCGCTGGGCGTCACCACATGGGACTTGTTCGACGACGTGGCCGGGGCCTGGACCGGCCAGTTCGACCGCGTGCTGGCCATCGGCGGCGATGGCGACCTGAAGCCGCCCTCAGCCAAGGCACGCGCCAACCGGTTCGAACCGCTGGTGCGCGTGCTCGGACCCTTCCAGCTTGGGGCGGGCCGCACGGCCACGCACGAGATCGACATCCCCAACTACATCGGCTCGGTGCGCGTCATGGTGGTGGCCGGCAACGGGCAGGGCGCCTACGGCCATGCCGATGCCACGCGCCCCGTGCGCAAGCCCCTCATGGTGCTGGGCACGCTGCCGCGCGTGCTGGGGCCGGGCGAGCGGCTGCAGCTGCCCGTCACGGTCTTTGCCATGGAGGACAAGGTGAAAAACGTGACCGTCACGGTGCGCGAGACCAGTGGCCTGGCCCGCCTGGCGCGCAGCACGGAGTCTTTTGCCGTCAAGGCACCCGAAGAGCGCACCATCTACTTCCCCGTCGAGCTGGCGGCCGACCGCACGGGCGTGGCCCGCTTCACCATCGAGGCCAGCGGCAACGGCGAAAAGGCCACCCACCAGATCGAGATCGACCTGCGCAACCCGCTGCCTCCCGCGCTGCAGGTGGCGCGCCTGAATCTGGAGCCGGGCGAAAGCCGCGAACTGGCTTACGAGCCGCTGGGCATGCAGGGCACGCGCTCGGCGCTGCTCGAGCTCACCGCCCTGCCGCCCATCGACTTCGGCCGCCTCACGCGCATGCTCGTCACCTATCCCTACGGCTGTGCCGAGCAGACGGCCTCGGCGGGCATGGCGCAGCTCCTGCTTCCGCAAATGACCACCCTGTCGGACGACCAGGCGGCCCAGGCGCGCCTCAACGTGGAGCATGCCATCGATCGCCTCGGCAAGATGCAGCAGCCTTCGGGCGCCTTTGCGCTGTGGCCGGGCGGCAGCTACGTCAGCGAGTGGGCCGACCTGTGGGCCGGGCACTTCCTCATCGAGGCGCAGCGGCAGGGCATGGCCGTACCGCCCTTCCTGCTCGACCGCTGGCTGCGGCACGCCATGAGCGATGCCTCGGGCATGCGGGAGGCGGACCCGCTCACGCAGGCATACCGCCTCTACGTGCTGGCGCTGGCCGGCAAGGCCGACCTGGCGGCCATGAACTTTTTGCGGCAGCGGCCCAGACCGGATCCGCTGGTGCGCGCGCGGCTGGCCGCCGCCTACGTGCTCGTCGGGCAACGCGCCGCTGCCGAGGACCTGCTGGCAGGCGTGCGGCCCCAGACAACGCGGCAGGGGCGTTCGTGGTGGGGGCCCACCTACGGCTCCGAGCTGCGCGACCTGGCCTTCTACCTCGAGGCATTTGCGCAAGCGGAACGAAAGGCCGAAGCGTGGGAAAGCTGGCAGAAGCTGGCAGAAGCCATGAGCAGCCGACGCTGGGTCTCCACCCAGGATGCCGCCTGGGCCATGCTGGCCGCTGCCCGCTATCTCGAAAAGTGGCCGCCCGCCGAGGGCGCAGCCCGGTGCCGCATCCGCTGGCAAGGACAAGACCAGACGGTGGGCATCGAGCGCGGCGCCTTCCTGCTGGCGCTGCCCGACGAGCCGCTGACCCTCACGCTGGCCAACACCGGCGAAGAAGCGCTCTTCGTGCGGCTGGTGCGGCAGGGCCAGCCGGCCCCGGGGCAGGAACAGCCGACCGCCAATGTGATCCGGGTGAAAAACATCTTCACCGACGAGGCAGGCAACGTCTTGCAGCCCGAGCGGCTGCCTCAGGGCACCTCTTTCTACTGCCACACCAAGGTCACATTTGGCGGCAGCCTGCCCTTCTACCTCAACGACCTGGCCCTCGAACAGATCTTCCCCTCCGGCTGGGAGATCCTGCCCGACGCCCGGGAAGGACTGACGAGGGGCCACGCGACCATCCTCTTCCGCGACAAGCGCGACGACCGCGTGCAGACGTTCTTCACCAACTGGCGCGGCCACTCCGACAACCCCAACACCACGCTGACCTTCACCGTACGCGTGCAGGCCACCTACGACGGGCGCTTCTACCTGCCCGGACCCTACTGCCACGCGATGTACAACGGCGACATCGAAGCGCGGGACGCAGGGCAATGGGTCGAAGTGGTGCCC
>CAYNYN010000261.1:0-3013 GCA_964401445.1 uncultured Saprospiraceae bacterium
ATCCTCACATCCTCTAAAAAACTCACCAATCGATCCGGCTCATGAAATCCTGCCCGTAGATCAGCTCGTACTTGCCCTTCGACGGGTCGTCGCCGGCGGGCTGATAGCGGCCACCCAGGTTTTTGGCCAGGAACTGCTCGGCCAGCGCCCAGAACGAGATCCACGAGCCGGCCGCGCGGTAGTCGTGCACCTCGTCGGGATAGACGACGTACACCACCTCTTTGCCCGCTTCGGCCAGGGCCCGGGCGAAGGCATCGACCTGTGCGCGGGGCACGCGCGCGTCCTGGCCGCCGGTGGTCAGGAAGAGGGGCGCCTCGATGCGGTCTATGTAGTTGATGGGCGACACTTCGCGCAGGGCAGCGGCCCCTTCATCGGTGTGGGGGTCGCCTACCCATTCGCGCCAGAAGTCGGAATCAGTGAAGGGGATGCGGCTGAAGGTGTCGAGGTCGGCAGGGCCGTACATGGCAATGCCGCAGCGGAAACGGTCGGGATCGTGCGCGAGGGCCCATGCCGTGGCGTAGGCGCCATACGACCAGCCCCACATGGCCAGCTTGTCGGGGTGTGCGATGCGTTGCTGCACGGCCCAGTCCACGATGTCCATCAGGTCCTGGTGCATGGCCCGGCCCCACTGGCGCTTGCCTTTTTCCGTAAGGGCGCGGCCCAGGCCGGTGGTGCCCCGGAACTCGCAGACCACTACGGCATAGCCCCTGTTGGCCAGCAGCTGGAAGTTGCGCACGTGGAACCAGTTGTTCCAGTGCACCAGGCCGGCCCACGGTCCGCCGTGTACGTAGAAGACGGTGGGCAGCGGCTCGCGCGGCACGCCGTCGTCGTTGAGGTCGGCCTGTGGGGGCAGGTAGACGTGTACGGGCAGCTCGAGGCTGTCGGAAGTAGTCACCGTCCAGGCGCGGCGCTTGCCGAGGTGGCGCCGTTCGATCCAGGGCATGGTGCTGAACAGCTCGTAGAGGCGCTGCTGACGGCGGTCCCAGGTGAAGTAGCGGGTGGGGGTGCCGTCGAGCTGGCGCACCAGCCACAGGCTGTCATCGGCGGTGGTGGCCACCCAGCTCGTCTGGCCCCCGAGCAGGCTGTCGAGCAACCGGAAATCTTCGCGCACGCCCGGATCGACGATGTGGCGGCGGGTGTCGGCCCAGAGGGCTACTGCTGCCTGCACGTGGCCGTCGGCAGCGATGGTGGCGGCCCAGGGCAGTATGTCGGCCTTTTCGTCTTCGGCAACCTTGTCGAACGTCCCCTCATTGCGGTCGTAGCGCAGGAGCACCGTCTTGTCGCGGCCCTCGTTGTCGGTGAACCAGATGGTCGTGCCGTCGGCACTGACCGAGACGATGTGTTGCAGCCCGCCGATGAACATGCCCGGATCGAAGGGGTAGTGCCCGATGGTGTCGGCCTTGCCGCGGCCGTAGCTCAGCAGCAGGCGGCCGCCCTGCCCATCGCTCTTTTCGGCAGCCACCAGGTTGAACATCTGGTCGAACCACAGCCGCTCGAACTCGTCGTAGCGACCGATACGGCGCGGGCGGCTGCCCCACAGATCCACGAGCCAGACGCCCGACTGCGATTCGTCTTTTGCCGAAAGGCGCATCACCACCTTGTTGGGGAAGCGCGGGCTGGTGGCCAGCACACGCGCATCGGTGAGGGGGAAGGGCGTGACGTCTTCGAGGCGACCGCTGCGCCAGTAGTGTACCTGCACGGCTTCCTGGTCGCCGGTCACGATCACCACGCCACCGGCCAGCACTGTGCGGTAGCGCACCAGCGGGGCGGGCAGCGCCACGGCATGCTCGAAGCGGCTGTTGCGCGCGCTGGCGTAGAAGAGCGTGTCGGGCGCGGCGGGGCGTCGATACCAGACGTACTGCCCCTCGCTGCCCAGTTGCACGTCGCTGTAGGCGGGCTCGGCAAAGAGGTCGGCGCGCGCTATCAGTTTCAGCTCGTCGGCCGACTGGCCACGGGCCACGAGGTGGAAAAACAATAGTGCGAGGATAATCAGACGGCTATGGTACATGGCGGGAGCGTTTTTTTGGACGGCCAAAAATGGCAATTCTCGGGCAAATGGCCGGGAGCCCATGGTTTTGGCTTCCGCCAAAATGCGAAGAGACGCACCCCGGGTGCGTCTCTTCGGCTGGAAAAGGAGCGTGTCGGTCATTCGTCGATGCCGAGGATGGCGGGATTGACGCCCATGCTCGAGAAGCCGCCATCGTGGAAGAGGTTCTGCATGGTCACCTTGCGCGACAGGTCGCTGAAGAGGAAGACCAGGTAGTTGGCGCATTCTTCGGCCGTGGCGTTGCCCAGCGGCGACATCTTCTCGGCGTAGTTGAAGAAGTCCATGAAGCCCTTGACGCCACTGCCGGCCGTGGTGACGGTGGGCGACTGCGAGACGGTGTTGACGCGCACCTTGCGGCGCATGCCCCAGTGGTAGCCGAAGCTGCGGGCGATGCTCTCGAGCAGGGCCTTGGCCTCGGCCATCTCGTTGTAGTCGGGGAAGACGCGCTGGGCAGCGATGTAGGTGAGGGCGGCGATGGAGCCCCACTCGTTCATGCCGTCGAGCTTCCACAGGGTCTGCATCACCTTGTGGAACGAGATGGCCGAGATGTCCAGCGTCTTCATCATCCAGTCGTAGTTCAGGTCGGTGTATTCGCGACCCTTGCGCACGTTGAGCGACATGCCGATGCTGTGCAGCACGAAGTCGATCTTGCCGCCGAAGTGCTCCATGCTCTTTTCGAACAGGTTCTGGAGGTCGTCGAGCGAGGTGGCATCGGCAGGGATGACGGGCGCGTCGAGGCGCTCGCCCAGCTCCTGTATCTTGCCGAAGCGCATGGCCACGGGCGCGTTGGTCAGCACCAGGCGCGCGCCTTCTTCATGGCAGCGCTCGGCCGTCTTCCATGCAATCGATTTCTCGTCGAGAGCGCCAAAGATGACGCCGGTTTTGCCTTTGAGCAGGTTGTAAGACATGTGCGTTGGTTTTTAGTTTTATAGCTCAGGTGATATGTGCTCGTTGAGGGTTGAGCGT
>CAYNYN010000261.1:3113-5525 GCA_964401445.1 uncultured Saprospiraceae bacterium
CTCAGCACCGCCCTTTCCAGCAGCTCGCGTGCGTTCTGCAGTGCTGCGGGCGTGGGCGGGCTCTCGCTCAGCATGGCGGCGATGGCTTCGACGCGGGCCTCGTGGTCGAGCAGGCGGATGCGGGTGCTGGTGCGGTTGTCCTGCACCTCCTTGTACACGAAGTAGTGCGCATCGGCCTGGGCGGCCACCTGTGGCGAGTGGGTGATGACGATGACCTGGTGGTCGTTCGACAGCTTGCGCAAAATCTCGCCCATGCGCAGGGCCACCCCGCCCGAGATGCCGGTGTCGATCTCGTCGAAGATCAGCGTGGGTAGCGGAATGGCGCTGGCTACCAGCGACTTGGTGACGAGCGTCAGGCGCGACAGCTCGCCCCCCGAGGCCACGCCCTTGATGGGCATCAGCCGGCTGCCCGGGTTGGCGGCAAAGAGGAACTGCACCTCGTCGTAGCCGGTAGGGCCCAGCCGCGGCTGGCGCACCAGCTCCACCTGGAAGCGGGCGTGCGGCATGGCCAGCAGGTGCAGCAGCTCCATGACTTTTTGCTCGAAAGCAGGGATGACGGCCTGCCGCTTTTGCGAAAGCGCCTCGGCCAGCTCCTGCAGGGCCTCCTGCTCGGATCGGACCTCGGCCTCGAGGGCCTCGATCTGGCTGGTCAGGTCGCCAAAGCCTTCGAGCCGGGCCTCGAGCTGGCGCTGCACCTCGAGCAGCTCCTCGACCGTATGGACGTGGTGTTTCTGCTGGAGGCGATAGAGGGTGTCGAGCCGCTCCTGGATGGCTGCGGCCCGCTCGGGGTCGAACTCCACCTGCTCGGCCTGGCGCTCCAGCTCGCCGGCGATGTCTTCCAGCTCGAGCCGCACGCTGTCGAGGCGCTGGTGGAGCGCCGCGGCGCCCGCGTCGTAGCGACGGATCTGCCCCAGGGCGTGGAACAGCTCGGTGAGCTGGCCCAGCAGCGAGGGGTCGTGCTCGGTGAGCGCCAGGAAGGTGGCCGACAACACCCGCTTGATCTCTTCGGCATGCTCGAGGCGGCGCAGCTCCTCTTCGAGGCGTTCCTGCTCACCCGGTTCGAAGCGGGCCTCGAGCAGCTCGTCGAGCTGGAACTGCAGCAGCTCCTGCTCCTGCTCGCTGCGCGCCTTGCGCGCCTTGAGCTGGTCGAGCGTGCGCATCTTTTCGAGCCACTGCTCGTAGCGCCGGCGGAAGGCGTCGGCCTCGGCCTGCGTGCCGGCCAGGGCGTCGATCATGCGCAGCTGGAACGACACCTCGTGCATGTCGAGCGTGTCGAACTGCTGGTGCATGTCGACCAGCGCCTGTGTCAGGGTGCGCAGCACCTGCAGGTTGACGGGCGTGTCGTTGACGAAGGCGCGCGATTTGCCGGAAGGCAGCAGCTCGCGCCGGATGATGCACGTTTCTTCGTAATCGAGATCGTGGGCTTCGAAAAACTCCTGCAGGCGGTACTTGCCGATGTGGAAGGTGGCCTCGACGATGCACTTGCGGTCGGGATCGTACAAGGCCTTGAGGTCGGCCCGCTCGCCCATGATGAGGCCCAGGGCGCCCAGCAGGATGGACTTGCCGGCCCCCGTCTCGCCCGTGATAATGGTCAGCCCTTCCGGAAACGCAATTTCCAGCTCCTGAATGAGGGCGTAATTGGCAACCTTGAGGTGTCGTATCATAGCGTCAGATCAACTGGCCAAAAAGCTGTTCGGTCAGGCCCATAGGGGCGAGCTGTCGTTCCGGGGTGGGCAAAGTTAAGTATTGTTGTGTTGCGGCGCGCATGGCACGACTACACACGCAAAAAGGACTGCACCTGGCGATGCAGTCCTTTCCGGTATGTGGAAGCCCGACAGGGCCGTCGATCAGTTCTCGGTCTTCTGCGTGAAGCGCTTGCGCTCCTTGATGCGCGCAGCCTTGCCGATGCGGTCGCGCAGGTAGAACAGGCGCTTGCGGCGCACTTTACCGTGCTTGAGCACCTCGATCTTGACGATGGCCGGCGAGGTGACGGGGAAAATGCGCTCTACACCGATGCCGCTCGAGATCTTGCGCACGGTGAAGGTCTTGGTCTTGCCCGAGCCGCTGATCTGGATCACATCGCCCTTGAACACCTGGATGCGCTCCTTGTTACCTTCCACGATCTTGTAGTGCACGGCTACCGTGTCGCCGGCGCGGAAAGCAGGCCATTCAACCTGGCGGGCAGTTTGCTCTTCGACGTATTTTATCAGGTCGTCCATCAGTGAAATCGTTTAAAGCATTCGGGTTTCTGTAAAGCGCGGCAAAGGTAAACAATAAATGCATTGCAATCCATGTGTCGCCTGAAAAAAATGGTTGAGGGTGACAGCGTGACGCGTGACAGCGTGACGACGTCCATCATGGACAGTGCTATAGTCCATTGTCCATCGTCTATCGTCCATCGACTTTTTGCAG
>CAYNYN010000262.1:0-5522 GCA_964401445.1 uncultured Saprospiraceae bacterium
GTCCATTGACTTTTTAACAAGCTCAGACTGAACAGGAATTGAACCAGTTGACCGACATAAAGACCCTTTATTTTCTCGGCATCGGCGGCATCGGCATGTCGGCCCTGGCGCGCTATTTCCATGCCCGCGGGGTGGCCGTGTATGGCTACGACCGCACGCGGACGCCGCTCACCGAGGCCCTGGAAAAGGAGGGGATGCACATCCACTATGAGGTAGATCCTGCCCGGATTCCGGACCAGGTCGATCTGGTGGTGCGTACCCCTGCCGTGCCGGCCACGAATGCCGAGCTGCAGGAGCTGCAGTGCCGCGGCGTGCCCATGATGAAGCGGGCCGAGGTGCTGGGGCTCATCAGTCGGCACAGTCGCACGTTGGCCGTGGCGGGCACGCATGGCAAGACGACGACCAGCTCGATGCTGACCTGGCTGCTGCATCGGGCCGGGATGGAGCCGACGGCATTCCTGGGCGGCATTGCGCGCAACTTCGGCAGCAACTACGTGCCGGGTCAAAATGATTGGATCGTGGTCGAGGCCGATGAGTTCGACCGCTCCTTTTTGCACCTGCAGCCCGAGGCGGCGGCCATCCTTTCGGTCGATCCCGACCACCTGGACATTTACGGCACCGAGGAAGCGGTGTGGACGACGGGTTATAAGCCCTTTGCGGGGCAGGTGCGGGGCCGCCTGGTCGTGCGGCACGATCTGGCCGATCGGTTCCCCGGACGGGAGATATGGACCTTCGGCATCGGGCAGGGCGATGTGCAGGCCCGACACGTGCGCGTGGACGACGGCTGGTTCGTGTTCGATTTGGACACCCCTATGGGTGCACGCGCGAACGTGCGGCTGGCGCTGCCCGGCCGCCACAACGTGATGAACGCCCTTGCCGCCACGGGCCTGGCGCTCGAGGCAGGCGCCGATCTGGACGCCGTGGTGGAGGGGCTGGCCACCTTCAAGGGCATCTGGCGCCGCTTCGACGTGTTGCACCGCTCGGATCGGTTCGTCTATGTGGACGATTACGCGCATCACCCGGCAGAGTTGGAGGCGGCGTTGCGCGCGGCGCGGGAGCTGTTTGCCGGAAGGCGGATCACAGCGATTTTCCAGCCCCACCTGTTCAGCCGCACACGCGATTTCATGGCGGGGTTTGCGAAAGCGCTCTCCCTGGCCGACGAGCTCATTTTGCTCGACATCTACCCTGCGCGGGAAGAACCCATCGAGGGGGTGACGTCGGATGCGCTGGCGGCTCAGATCACCGACATCCCCGTGGTGCGCGCCGGGCGCGACGAAGTGCCGGCGCTGCTTGCGGAAAAAGAGGTCGAGGTGGTCATGACGCTGGGTGCCGGGGACATCGACCGCTTGCGTGATCCCATTTCGGCCGTGCTCGAAGCACGCGCGGCCCGGGCCCGAGAAACCATGAAAGAGGAATAACCATGGCCATGACACCAGAACGCATACGCGGACTCAAGGCGCTGCTGCTCACGACGGCAGCACTGGTCGGCATTTGGCTGGTGGTGTCGGCCGTGCAGCGCAAGAGGAGCCTGCCGGTGCAGGAAGTGCAGGTGCACGTGGAGCCGCTCGAAGGAGGCGAGCTGCTGCTGACCGAAGCGGACGTGCAGGAGCACCTGAAGAAGATTTTCGGCTTCGAGCTGCAGGGAAAGAGCATCGTGGACATCGATATGGACCGGCTGGAGCGTGGCCTGGAGCGCGTGCCCTTCGTCAAAAACGCAGAGGCCTGGCTGGATGCGGCCAACGGGCTGCACGTGGAGGTCACGCAGCGCAAGCCGCTGTTGCGCATCATCGATACGCAGGGCGTGAGCTATTACCTCGACGAGGAGGGGTACCGGATGCCCCTGTCGGACAACTATACGGCCCGCGTGCCCGTGGCTACCGGCTACATTCCGCCTTTCGTGCCCGACTTTCTGGAGCGCAGGGGCAATGTGTTGGGGCATCTGTTCCGGCTGGTGCGGCGCGTGCGCGAAGACGAACTGTTGCGGCCGCTGGTGAGCCAGCTCTACGTCAGCAATGGCGGCTCGGTGGTGATCGTGCCGGCCTTCGGCGATTTCGAGATCTGGCTGGGCGACGAGCGGCAGATGGAAGACAAACTGGAACGCCTGCGCGTCTTTTACCGGCAGGCGCTGGCATACGAAGGTTGGAGAAAATATCGCACGGTGGATTTGCGCTTCGCAAATCAGATCGTGTGCAAACGCAGATAAAGGCTTTTACACCCCGGAAGGGACATTTTCGGGACAAAACACATGTTATGATGGAAACTACACGCCATGACAACCCTGTCACGCTGGCCCTGGACATCGGCACCACGAAAGTGGTGGCGCTCGTCGGCAGGCGCGATCAATTCGGAAAAATCGAGGTGCTCGGTGCGGGCATTGCGCCTTCGGAAGGCGTACTGCGCGGCGAAGTGAGCAATATCGAAAAGACGGTGCGCGCCATCGGCGAAGCCGCGGGCACGGCCATGCGCCATGCGGGCATCCAGGTGCGCGCAGCCTATGCCGGCATCGCGGGCCAGCACATCAAATCGTTCGAGAAGAAAGGCATCCTGACGCGCGAAGATCCCCACACCGAAATTTCGGTGCACGACATCGAGCGGCTGGTGCGCGACATGTACATGCTGCCGCTTGATGCCGGCGACCGGATCCTGCACGTCATCGCGCAGGACTACACCGTCGATCACCAGCAGGGGATCAAGGACCCCATTGGCATGTCGGGCGTGCGGCTCGAGAGCAATTTCCACATCATCACCTGCCAGAAGGATGCGGCCAACAACGTGCAGCGCGCCGTGGAAAAGGCCGGCTTTCAGCTGCGCAGCCTGATGCTCGAATCGCTGGCGTCGGCCGAGGCCGTGCTCACCGAAGAAGAGATGGAGGGCGGGGTGGCCATGGTCGATATCGGCGGCGGCACGACCGATGTTGCCGTTTTTCACGATGGCATCCTGCGGCATACGGCCGTCATTCCTTTCGGCGGCAACGTCGTGACGCGCGACATCAAGGAAGGTTGTTTCATCATGAGTCAGTATGCCGAAAAGGCCAAGGTCAAGTACGGCAGTGCCCTGGCCGATGAGGTGTTCGTCGACCGCGTCATCGCCATTCCGAGCCTCAAGGGGCGCCCGCCCAAGGAGATCAGCGAGCGCAACCTGGCGCTGATCATCCAGGCGCGCATGGAGGAGATCCTCGACTATGTGATGTGGGAAATTTCGCGCAGCGGCTACGAGAAAAAGCTGATCGGCGGCATCGTGCTTACCGGCGGCGGATCGCTGCTCAACCACCTGGACAAGCTGGTGGAATACCACACGGGCCTGAGTTGCCGCATTGGCCGACCCGTGGAACTGCTGTCGCAAGGGTACAGCGAAAAACTCGCCAGCCCCGTGTACAGCACCGCCATCGGCCTGCTGGAGCAAGGCCTGCGGCAGGAAGAAGCCAGAATGAAACAGCAGGCGCTGCAGCCCGAGCAACAGGAAGAGCAGGTGGAAGCGGAAAATCGCGAGCCCCAGTCGGCCCGCGGCTGGTTCGAAGAAGTATTGCGCCGCACGCGCGAGTGGTTCGAATCGGAACCCGATGTGGATTTGTGAATCGGTTTAATGCATTGTCAGTCATTGATTTGAGGGAGGTGTTCGGTTGCTCGAATACTCAAATCTTCGAATCCTCGTGAAGTAAAATTTACCAACCCTAAACGAAGCAGTTATGATTTTCAAACTGATGGAAGAACAAACGGAAGCGCCCATCATCAAGGTGATAGGCGTGGGAGGTGGTGGCAGCAATGCCGTGACCCATATGTACAAGCAAGGCATCGTGGGTGTGGACTTCGCCATTTGCAATACGGATGCACAGGCCATGGAGCTCAGCCCCGTGCCGGTGAAGATCCAACTCGGCCCCAACCTCACGGAAGGGCGGGGCGCCGGCTCGAAGCCGGAAATCGGGCGGTTGGCCTGTGAGGAAAGCCTCGACGAGATCAAGGCATTCTTGTCCAACAACTGCAAGATGCTCTTCATCACGGCCGGCATGGGTGGTGGCACCGGTACCGGTGCAGCGCCCGTCATTGCGCGCGCAGCCCAGGAGATGGACATCCTCACGGTGGGCATCGTGACGTTGCCGTTCACCTTCGAGGGGCGCACGCGCCGCACGCATGGGCACGAAGGCCTCGAAGAGCTCAAGAAATACGTCGATACGCTCATCGTCATCTCCAACGACAAGCTGCGCCAGATCTACGGCAACCTCTCGTTGTCGCAGGCTTTTGCCCAGGCCGACAACATCCTGACCACGGCAGCCAAGGGCATTGCCGAGATCATCACCGTGCCCGGCTACGTGAACGTCGACTTCGAGGACGTCAATACCGTCATGCGCGGCAGCGGCGTGGCCATCATGGGCACGGCCGTGGCCGAGGGAGAAAAGCGCGCCAAGAAAGCCGTGGACCAGGCACTCAACTCGCCACTGCTGGAAGACAACAACATCCAGGGAGCGCGCCACATCCTGCTCAACATCTCTTCGGGCACCAAGGAGGTGACCATGGACGAGATCTTCGAGATCACGGAATTCGTGCAGGCCGAGGCGGGCCACGACACCA
The DNA here is from genome assembly GCA_964401445.1 of uncultured Saprospiraceae bacterium. GTDB lineage: Bacteria > Bacteroidota > Bacteroidia > Chitinophagales > Saprospiraceae > WFYJ01. Next base: position 4,566 of record CAYNYN010000262.1, read on the forward strand.
ACCTCATCTGGGGTAACTGCTACGACGAGTCGCTGGGCGAGAAGCTGAGCGTAACCATCATCGCCACCGGCTTCGAGGGGGCGCGCCATGCCGCCAAAAAGACGGCCCAGCGGTCGCAGCCCGTACGCGTATCGCTCGACGACGATGAGACCGAGCTGGACACCCACCGCAACGAGCCGACGGGCATCCGCCAGGTGGCCGATCTGGGCGACGACGAGGAGCCCAGCGCACCCGTCCTGGAATTCGACGGCATCCGCGACGCCATCCAGCAGATGGCCGACGACGAAATGGGGCCGCGCGAGCGCCAGCACGAGCGCGCCCTGCGTGCCCGCGAAAGAGAGCGCCGGCGTCATGAGCGCATGTCGCGACTGCAGACCAAGCTCAGCCCCAAAGTGGTGAGCGAGCTGGAGCGCGAGCCGGCATTCAAGCGGCGCGGCATCATGCTCGAAGACGTGGAAGGATCCGACACGCCGCCGGCGTCGCGCTGGACCGTGACCGATGACGACGAGCCCCGACTCAGGGACAACCCCTATTTCGACGGCTTGAAGGATTGATTCTTTTTGAAAAAACGCCAGGCAACCACACCCCCCGATAGACAGCTTCTATTGGGAACGCAGATGTTCTTCCATCTTTCGGTTGTAACGCGTTTAGCCATCATAACTTGCTTCGTACCCGGGCCTGTAACCGCAGGTCCGGGCTTTTTTTTTTGCTGAAATCCCCAACCGTTTTTACCGGAAATGCCGTCTGGGCAAGTAGAGACGGAGTGACAAAGGGAAGGGGGAGCCAATGGTTGAGTAACATGTTTTGGGTGGTTGGAGCGTTCTTTTACTTTTCCAAAATTTTCTCTATTGGGTGGCTTGCCTTGAAATGAGTATAGCGCCGGTGAATGATGATAATATCACGTTGAGAGGATTTGAGTATTGAGGAATGAGCCTACTGCAAAAAGTCGATGGACGA
>CAYNYN010000263.1:0-5521 GCA_964401445.1 uncultured Saprospiraceae bacterium
TCACTTTCGAGCAGTTGATGAAGCAATTGAAGAAGAAGGAGTACCATCCCGTGTACCTGCTGCACGGGGAGGAGCCCTTCTTCATCGACGAGGTGGTGCGCCACTTCGAAGAGGAGGTGCTCGAACCCCACGAACGATCCTTCAACCTGACCGTGGTCTATGGCAAGGACACCGACCACAAGCAGGTGCGCGACGCGGCCATGCGCTACCCCATGATGGCGCCGCGGCAGGTGGTCATCGTGAAGGAAGCCCAGGAGATGCGCGACCTGGGCGAGCTGCTGCCCTACGTGCAGAAGCCCGTGCCCACCACCCTGCTCGTGCTGGCGCACAAACACAAAAAGCTGAAGATGAACACCAAGCTGGGCAAGGCGCTGGCCGCCCATGCCGTGGTCATGGAGAGCAAGCCCCTCTACGAAAACCAGGTGCCCGCCTGGATCAGCAACTGGATCAAGAGCAAGGGACTGGACATCACGGCCGAGAGCACCCAGCTGCTGGCCGAATACCTGGGCACCGACCTGTCGCGCATCGCCAACGAGCTGGGCAAGCTGGCCCTCAACCTCGAGAAAGGCACGCGCATCACGCCCGAACACATCGAAGCCCACATCGGCATCAGCCGCGAGTTCAACGTGTTCGAGCTGCAACGCGCACTGGCGCACGGCGACACCGAGCGCCTGGGCCGCATCGTGGCCCATTTCGTGGCCAACCCCAAAAAGAACCCGCCCATCATGGTCATCGCCACCCTCTACAATTTCTTCTCGAAGCTGTACATGTTCCACTTTTTGCGGCAGCGGCCCGAGAAAGAGGTGTTGCAGGCCATGGGGCTGCGCTCCAACTGGTTCCTCAAGGACTACAAGGCGGCCGTGCGCCGCTTCCCGCCGGCACAGGTAGAGCAGATCATCCACCTGCTGCGCACCTACGACATGAAGGCCAAGGGCGTCGATTTCAGCGGCGGCCCCAATGCCGATGCCGAGCTGCTGCGCGAGCTGATGTGGCATATCAGCGAAAGAGCACGTCGGCAGCCGGCCTGAAAGGGTCTTTCCGACCGGCTGCCGCAACGGCTATCGCGCCACCACCACCTTGCCGTGCAGCACGCGGCCGTCGGCCGTGCGGCCCGCCAAGAGATACAGGCCGGGTGGCCACGAGGCGCAGGGCACCCGCCATTCCGTGGCCATGCCCCTGCCGCTCCACACCACCCTGCCCGCCAGGTCGCTGACGCGCAACGCGCTTAGCGGCACCGCGCCTGCATCCACGAAAAACGACAGGTCGGCCGGGTTGGGCCAGATGGTCAGTGGCTGCGGTGCCACGGGTTCCGACACGGCCGTGAGGTCGTCGGTGAGATAGATGCCGTCCTGCCAGCTCATGCAGCCATCGGGCCCTGTCACCGTCACCTCGTACCATCCCGGTTCGAGCACTTCGATCGAGGCGGTGGTGTCGCCGGTGGACCACTGGTAGGTGCCGCCTTCCGGCAAATGCAACACGTAGGGAAAGCCGTCCACTTCGCGGATGCCCTCGGGCCACAGCTCGGCCTCCAGGTCGAACCAGCCCAGCGAATCGAGGCGGCGCAGCTCGGCCAGCTCGGCTCGAATGGCGTCGGCATCGGGGCAGGTGCCCTGATCGGGATGGGTGACCAGGGCCATGCGCAAGGTGACCTCCTCGCCGGGCGCCAGTTCGGGCAGGGCGATCACCGGCAGCGCGACCACGTTGGCGGGCGCCACGCCCGCGCTGCATGCCGACCAGGCCAGGCTGTCGGCCGGGTTGCCGGGCCAGATGAAGGCTGCCGTATCCGTGCTGGCAGGGTCATAGCCCGTACCGCCCTGCGTCAGCGGGGTGCCGTCGGCCCAGTTCAGGTGCAGCAGTCGCCAGGCTTCCGCTGCCGTTTGGGGCAAGCCCGTCATGGCCTGCGGCACGCCCCCGCCCTCGGGAAACAACGCCAGCATGCCGGCCAGAGGATGCGACAGACTCATCCAGCTCTGCACGGGCAGGGCGGCCCCATAGCCCTCCTCGTCGAACGCGTCGCCATTGTAGCCCATGCAGGCATCCAGGTCGGGCAGGCTGCCCACGCGGTCGTCGCCACCACCGCCGATGTCCATGTCGAGGTACAGCCCCACGCGCAGGTCGGTCAGCACCTCGCTGGCAAGCGAGCGGAACGTCCACTCGAGGAAAGTGGTGCGCGACAGCACATGGTCAGCGCCACAGTCCCACGCATAGGCTGCCGATCGCATTTCGACGGGCGGCGTGTAGGGGCCAAAAGGCGTATCGGAAGCCAGCGCCGGGTCGGCAGTCAGCACCGACCACAGCATTTTCTTCCCCTTGATCCGCGGCCGATCGCCTGCGAAGGGGTCGTAGTGGCCGTCGCCATCGACGTCCACGAAGGGGGCCAGCGGCTCGTCGATGGGCACCGCCATGCCCTGATAGCTGAAGTAGGGGTTGCCCCTGGCGGGCCAGGTGACCACGTGCAGGGCATGCAGGGCGGTCACGTTGCCGTCGGCCGCGTCGGCTGCGAGGTAATCGATGAAGGGACGGGCTACGGGCCAGCTTTTGGCGAAAGCCGGCAAATGATCGGGTGCCGCATCGGCAGGGCCAAAGCGAAGGGGCTGGCGGTCGGGCGCGGGCACCAGCAGCAGCGTGTCGCCGCTGGCGGTGCGGGCACTCATCCAGGGCAGCACCTGCCGGAAGGTCGAGGTGGCACTGTCGGCGGGGAAATGGTAATGCCCCTGCCCGAACCAGCCGGCATCGCCCTCGACGGCCAGGGCCCGGATGCCGTTGGCGTCGAGCCAGCGCGCATCGGTACGGCGGCGCGGGCCGATGTTGCCGTCGTCGTCGAAGCAGACCAGCCACAGCCGGCCCTCGTCGGTCAGGCCCAGCGCCACGTCGATGCCCAGATCGGGGTTGCGCACGATGGCCAGGCCCTGCCGCGCCTCGGCAAACTCGTGCCGCCAGATCAGGCTGCCATCCAGGTCGAGCATGGCCGCCATCATCCGCTGGCCCACCGCCTGGCCGGTGACGACGAGGCGGTTGTCCTGGGTGCGCATCCCCTCGTGCACGTACACGTCCTGGGGCATCGTCTTTTCCCACAGCAGGGTCTGGGCAGCATTGCGGCGCTGTATCCAGCCCACGCCGTCCTTCTGACCGAGGAACGCATACTGCGACCCCGAAAGGGGCACGATGGCGTGCGCCTGGAAGTCCTCGATGAGATAGTCGTCGAGGATGGCGCCATCCACGTAGTTCACCCGCACCACGCGCGTGTGCGGCCCCTCGTTGCAGATCGCGATCAGGTATTCCGATCCCGTGATGAAGGCGGCATCCTGGACGGGGCTGTAGGGCCAGGCCAGCTTGAAATCGACCTTGAAGGTCTGCTGCGGCACCCACCAGGTGAAGCGCGTCAGGGTGTCCTGCCGGACCATCAACCACGAATTGGGCCCCACCACCATGGCCGGAAAGCTGCGCAGGGGGGAATACGTGGCCGGCGGCAGCGCTTTCGACCACAGCACGTTGCCGTCGTAGCCCAGCAGCACCCCGTGGCGCGTGCTGTCGTTTTCGAAAACCAGCAGCAGGCCGGGCTGCAGGACCTGGGCGAACGTCAGATCCAGCGAATCGCCGGACACGGGGCGCGTGGCAGCGACATGCTCGCCGAAGTAGGTGACTTCGTCGAAGCCCCCGCGCCGCGGCACCAGCATGGAGGTCGGAAACAGCAGCAGGTTGCGGTCGAGGGTCGTGTGGGGCCGGTCCAGCCAATCGTGCCATACGTACGGCGTCTGGGCGGCTGCCAGCGCGCTCATGGCCAGCAGGAGGGGTAGCAGGAGTTGGGTGTGTCGCATGAGTGACTCATTTGGGTTAACACGAAATGGGCGCCACTCTTTTTCGGAACGGGCTGTCTGGCCCTTTCCTCCAAGTTGTGCCTTTCGGCAAATGCCGCGCAAACGCAATCCCCTGCCCTGCAACCTGACTGACAACGCAATGGCAAGCCGGCTGACAATTTCGCCAGACCGGCTGCATCGCTGCTACTCGGGCGAGGCGAAAAAAATTTCGCGCCAGGGGGCCCGCCCATTTTGATGTTTTGCTCAGAATCGCCCGTGCCGGCAGGCGTTTCACCGGATTTTTCGCAATTTCACCACCACTTGCACCAAACAATCATTGCCGATAAAAACGCACTGCCATGTTTCGTTTGCGCACCCTGCTTTGCTGCCTGTTTGCACTCTTTTTGGCGAAAGCCCATGCCCAGATGACGCCCACGAAGGAGGCGGCCCTGGCCTCCATCGAGCGCCACAAGGACGCGCTCATCGAGCTGAGCGACAAGATCTGGGCTGCTGCCGAGACGGCCTTCCACGAAGAGGAATCGTCGCGCCTGCTGGCCGACTATGCCGAGGCCAACGGCTTCCGCGTGCAGCGCGGCGTGGCCGGCATGCCCACGGCCTTCATCGCCGAGTACGGCTCGGGCCGGCCCATCATCGGCATCCTCGGCGAGTTCGACGCGCTGCCCGGCTTGTCGCAAAAGGCCGTGCCGCAGAAAGAGCCGCTGGAGCCCGGCGCGGCGGGCCACGGCTGCGGACACAACCTCTTCGGGGCGGGTAGCCTGGGTGCCGCCATCGCAATCAAGGAGCTCATCGAAGCCGGCCAGCTCAGCGGCACCATCCGCTTCTACGGCACGCCGGCCGAGGAGAAGTACTTCGGCAAGCTGTACATGGCCCGCGAAGGCCTGTTCGACGACCTCGACGCCTGCCTCGACTGGCACCCCAGCGCCAAGACCAAGGCCAACGTGCAGAGCTCGCTGGCCATGGTCGATTTCGAGGTCGAGTTCTTCGGCCAGGCAGCCCATGCCGCCGGCGACCCCTGGAACGGACGCAGCGCCGTGGACGGCCTCGAGCTCTACACCACCGGCATCCAGTACCTGCGCGAGCACATCAAGCCCACGGTGCGCATCCACTACCAGATCGAAAAGGCCGGCGACGTGGCCAACGTGGTGCCCGACTACGCCCGCATCTGGACGCGCGTGCGCGACACCAAGCGCGAAGGCATGATGGAGGTCTATGAGCGCGTGAAAAAAATCGCCGAGGGGGCGGCCCTCATGGCCAATGTCGATTACAAGATCACGCTGGTGGCCGGCCTGCACGAGGTGCTGGTCAACCGCACCGGCGGCGAGGTGCTGCACAAAAACCTCGAGCTGCTCGGCCCCATCGAGTACACCGACGAGGAGATCGAATTTGCGAAAGCGATCCAGCGCGCCACGGGCAAGCCCGAAAAGGGCATCGACGGCAGCATCCAGCCGCTCGAAGAGACGAAAGAAAACCCGGGCGGCGGCTCCACCGACGTGGGCGACGTGAGCTGGATCGTGCCCGAAATCCGGCTGGGCGTCACCACCGCACCCGTCGGTACGCCCTGGCACTCGTGGGCCGTGGTGGCCTGCGGCGGCATGTCGATCGGCCACAAGGGCATGCTGCACGCCTCGAAGGCCCTGGCCATGACCATCGTCGACCTCATGGAAAACCCCGACATCCTGCAACAGATGCGCAAGGAGTTCGAG
>CAYNYN010000264.1:0-5231 GCA_964401445.1 uncultured Saprospiraceae bacterium
CGATGCGGTTGGGAAGCGAAAGGCTGCCCAGGCGGATCGGCGTGAACAGATCGGTCATGAAAATCCTCCCTCAGTCGGCCTTGTGGCGCAGGATACAGAACAATGCCTTCGGCGGCGCTTCGCCGGAAGCTGTATCGAATGTGCTTTCCCAGTGCCGAAGCAGCTCGAAGTGGCTGCCCAGCAGCGCGCGGATGTCGTTTTCGTCGTAGCGTCCGGGCGGGCCTTCGGGCCGCGTTTCGTTCTTGTGGAAACACTTGAGCAGCAGGATCCCGTCGGGCGCGGTCAGGCGCGCGACAGTTGCCAGATAGCGCTCCCGCTCGTCTGCAGCAGCGAAGCAGTGGAACACGCCGCGGTCGATGACAATGTCGAACGGCCCGTCGAGGTTTGAATCAAGCACGTCGTCGACGACGAACGCAACCTGCGCTCCTGCCTCCCCCGCGCGGCGTTTGGCCCCGTTTATGGCTGTCCAGGAAATGTCGCTGCCGGTCACCGAAAAGCCGCGGGCGGCGAGCGCGACGGCCTGCGTGCCCGGCCCGCAGCCCAGATCGAGCACGCGTCCTCCGGCAAGCTCCAGTTCATCGAGCGCGCGGGCAATGTCGGCATCGAGCCCCTCGTGGAACCATGGCAGCTGCTCGGCAGCGGTTTCCTGGTAGCGCGCTTCCCAGCCGCAGGCGGCGGGCGGCATCCAGGGATTGCCCCAGCAGCCAGTGGCGGCGATTTCCTCGATCGGCCGGCGCGAACGCGGCGCGGTCTCCATCTCGCGGAACTCGGCCGGCGCGGCTTCGGGATCCGCCGGATGGCCGATGGCGATCACGCTCATCACATGCCAGTTCGCGGGCAGCCCCGTTGCACTTCGCACCGCATCCGGATCGAAGCCGCCCATCTGGTGGCTGGCGAGCCCCAGGCTTGTGGCCTGCAGGCAGAGCGAGATCGCGGCCTGGCCGGCGTCGTATTCGCACCAGCGGTTCGGCCGGCCGTCTTGGGAAAACGTGGGCACGCAGGCGGTGACGATCAGTACCGGCGCGTTCTTCGCCCAGAGCCGGTTCTTCTCGGCCAGCGCATCGAGCACGGCCTGCCAGGCGGAAGCATCGGCAAACCGGTCGGCGACGACGAAGCGCCACGGCGCCTCGCCGAAGCAGGAGGGCGCCCAGCGCGCGGCCTCCAGCAGGGAGGCCAGATGCTCGCTGGATACCGGCGCATCGGCATCGAACGCGCGCGTGCTCCAGCGAAGGGCGAACAGGCGCTCGATGGGCGCCTGCACGTTGAGCCGGGTCTGGGCCATCTCAGAGCTCGTTGTGGCTGCCGTCGCAGAACGGCGGGTTCTTCGTGTGCTTGCAGTTGCAGAGCGCGACGGTCTGCTTTTCCTTGATCTCGAAGGCCACCGGCGCAAGGTCCGTGCCCTCGTGCGAGCCGTCGCAGAAGGGCTGGTTCTTGCTGCGGCCGCAGGCGCACCAGTAGTAGGTGCCGGGTTCAAGCTCCATAACCTTGGGTTCCTTTGCGGCAATGACGGGTTCGCTCATTTTTTTCCTCCTTATGTTTCAATCGGGTGAGTTCTTTTTCGGTGAAAAACTTGTTGCCAGAGATCATGCTCGAGGCCAGCCCCCGCGTTTCGAGCAGTTCATGAATCACCAGCATCAGCAGATGTGCGAGGACGAAGGCAGCTACCAGCAATGCCCCGATTTCGTGAGGTACATGCAGCCATGCCGGAGGCCATTGTCCGGGATGCGATGCATGTGCATGCGTTGCATGCGCAACAGCCTCGGGCATGGCCGGCCCGAGCAAATACATGGCCGAGCCGGTTACAAGCTGGGCCAGCGCCACAAGAAAAAATCCGGCATAGGCAAGCCCGGCCAGGGCATTGTGCGCAAAATAGACCGGTCCCTTGCCACGAAAGCCACCCATATAGAAGCGCAGCGTGTCCATGAGTTCCTGGCGCCGCCATGCATCCATCGGCAAAATGTCACGCCAGTGTCCAGGGCCTTGGGGGCCAGCGAGCGCATAGGCAAGGCGGGTGAGCAGAAAGGCCGCGAACACAAAACCGATGGCAGCATGCACATCGATCATGGTTTCTTCGGCATGCTCCTCGATGCCTAGGGGTTCACTGGCCCAGATCAGTCCGCCGATGACTAGCAAACATGTAACGCACAGGGCATTGGCCCAATGAATGAGCCGTATCAGACCGTTCCAGACGTGTACCGGGCGGTAGAGATTCATCAGTCCACTGATTTGAGCTTCACGATGCCGATACCCATCAGCAGCATCGAAGCGATGATCGAGATGCCGCCGATCGGTGTGAGCATGCCGGCAAAGCCGAGACCCGCGCCTGCAAGGTAGAGCATCCCAGAATGAAACAGCGCCCCGACAATAAGCAGCACCGAAACGGTCTTGGTGATCCAGGCCTCCAGAGCGAGGCGGCAAAGCAGATAGCCGATGGCGATGTTCAGCACGCTCTCCAGATTGCCGTGAGCGTGCGCGGCCTTGAGCAGGGCATGCTGCGGGCTGGCCAGCCACTTGCCGAGCTGGTCGGGCGGCAGTTGAAACTTGCTGGCCAGGAACATGCCCAACCCGAGCGTGGTGAGAAAATAGAAGAAGCCGAAGGCCATGTTTTTCTTTCCGATCATTATCATTCCTCCTTGGTGTTCCGGGGTGCAAGCCCCTTTCGGAGCAGGTCAATCAACCGCTCCAGGTCTGCCTCCAGTACGGGTAGCTCGTTGTACCGGAGTGAAACGGGATGGTTGTAACGCATCAGTGCCTGATGAATGTCGTAGGCCGTGCGATCGGGATCATCCACGTCGAATGCTCCTTCGCGTATGCCCTGACGCAGGATGTCCACCAGTGCCCGGATGACCTTGCTTTCGAAATCGAGCAGCAGGTCACGGTAGCGCTCGTTGACCAATCGAACCATGTCGTACAGATGGCGGGTATTGGCAAACTGGGCGTGTCCGGCTCGAAGTCGTGCTAGCAGGAAGGCCTCGAAGGCCTCGTTTGCGGATTTCGCCCGATCCGCCGCATCAAGGCCGGAGCGGAGCTTGGATTCGAGCTGGCGGCGCATGCACGCGATGGCAAGGGCTTCCTTGTTTTCGAAGTGGCGGTACAGATTGCCGACGCTCATGCCGGCATCCTCGGCAATCTCGGCCATGGTTGTTTTGGCATAACCGTAATCGGCGAAGCGTCGGGTTGCTGCGGCCAGAATGCGTTGCTTTACATCCATGCCTCCAAGAGTAGGAATAATGAATAATGAATGTCAACGTGAAATATTCACTCTCGACATGAGCCACAGCCGGATCTGTTTTGGCTCGAAGTGTTTTTCAGGAGCGGGCTTTTCTCGCTTCAGGGGTTAGACGCAAGACCAGATAGCCGAGCATGCCAGAGAGCAACGAGCCAGCCAGCACGGCTAGCTTGTCCGTATAGGCGAACATGGTGTCGTCCTCGAAGGCAAGAGATGTGATGAACAGGCTCATCGTAAAGCCGATGCCCGTCAGTACCGATACACCGTAGAGCTGGATCCAGCGACAGTCGGCGGGCAGACGGGCCCAGCCAAGCCGGATGGCCAGCCAGGCAAAGCCGAACACGCCTGCCTGTTTGCCGAGAAACAGCCCCAAAAGGATGCCGAGAGGCACGGACGCCCCCATTTGGTCAAGTGCAATCGGGCGCATGTCCACGCCCGCATTGACGAAGGCGAACAGTGGAAGGATCAGCAGACTCACCCAGCGGTGCAGGTCGTGTTCGAGGCTTTTCAATGGAGAGCAGGTGCGCCCCTGACGATCTCGGCCGGAAAGCGGGATTGTGAAGGCCAGGGCGACACCGGCCAGTGTCGCATGGACACCGGATTTGAGCACGCTGGACCACAGCAGCAGTGCAACGAGAAAATAGGCACTGCGTTTGACAACGCCCAGGCGGTTCATCAGCACAAGGGCGGCTAAGGAGATCAGGGCCAGCACAATGGATGTCCAGGAGAGTTCGGAGGTGTAGAAAAGGGCAATGATTACGATGGCTCCGAGATCATCGATGATGGCCAGGGCCATCAGAAAGATCTTCAACGATGACGGAACGCGCTTGCCGAGCAGGGAAAGGATGCCCAGGGAGAAGGCGATGTCCGTTGCCGTGGGGATGGCCCAGCCCTGAAGGGCGATCGCATGCGCATGATTGATGAGCACATAGATCAACGCGGGCATCAGCATGCCGCCAACAGCGCCGAAAATCGGCAGCGATGCCTGCCGTAGAGAGGACAGATGACCCTTGAGGATTTCGCGCTTGACCTCCAGGCCGATCAGCAGGAAGAAGATGGCCATCAGCCCCTCGTTCACCCAATGATAAAGGGATTTATCCAGCTCAAGCGGTCCGGCATGAAAGCCAACGGAGACGTGAAGAGCCGCCGCGTACCAAGGAGCAAGGCTGGAATTGCTGAGCACTAGGGCCAGTGCTGCGGCCAGCATCAGCAGCAGGCCTCCGGTTGCCTCATGGCGGATGAATTCGTTCATCCATTTCAAGGTGCTGGAACACCGTCAATAGTCAGTTTGTACTCGATGGCATCGTTCAGGGCCCGATAGACAGCCTCGAGCACATCGGTGGACACCCCCACTGTACTCCATTTCGAATGCCCGTCCGTGGACTCGATCAGTACGCGAACAGCCCCTTCTGTAGCTTTCCGCGTAGATAAAACGCGCACCTTGAAGTCGGCAAGACGCATATGGGTCAGCACGGGATAGACATCAACCAGGGCCGCGCGCAAGGCATTGTCCATGGCATTGACAGGCCCGTTGCCCAGCGCGGCGGTGTGCAGGGAGCGTTCACCGACTCTGAGCTGTACTGTGGCCTCTGCCTCTGCCGGATCGAGATGGCCGCGCTTTTCGTCAAACACGCGATAACGGATCAGCTCGAAATGCCGCCTGAAGCGCCCCATTGCTCGCAGCAACAGCAGATGGAATGAGGCGTCGGCACCTTCAAAGGCATAACCCATGGCCTCCAGCTCCTTGATGCGTTGCACGGCCTCGGCAACAACGGGATCGTTCTCGTTTAAGCCGGCCTCAGGTTCAAGCTGTTGCATCTTGCTCAGGATATTGCTCTTGCCAGCCTGGTCGGACACCAGAATCCGCCGCTCGTTGCCGACCAGTGCTGGATCAATATGCTCATAAAGCCGGCTTTCCTTGCGTATGGCCGAAACATGCACGCCGCCCTTGTGTGCGAAGGCATTCGTACCGACGTATGGCTGATGGCGCCAAGGCAGGCGG
>CAYNYN010000264.1:5241-5517 GCA_964401445.1 uncultured Saprospiraceae bacterium
GTCCAGCCCCGACTCGCAAGGCCGCGATGGAGTTGGCCACGGCCATCTCGCAGTCATTGTGCGCGTGAATGCCCACGGTGTGTCCCGGAAACGCCTCAAGCACCTTGCCTGTAATGCGGGCAATGTCGTAGGGGATCGTTCCACCATTCGTGTCGCAGAGCACCAGATAGTCGGCGCCGCCATCAGCGGCGGCACGGAGCACGGAAAGGGCGTAATCGGGGTCATCGATGAATCCGTCGAAGAAGTGTTCTGCATCGAAGAACACGACTGGAACTC
>CAYNYN010000265.1:0-2472 GCA_964401445.1 uncultured Saprospiraceae bacterium
GATGAAAGTGAAAATCGTCAACCGTGCGCCCTGGCCGGCCCCTGCCTACGCCACCGAAGGCAGTGCCGGCATGGATCTGCGCGCCCATCTCGACGGGCCCGTGACGCTGCACCCGCTGCAGCGCCGGCTCATACCCACCGGCCTCCACATCGAGCTGCCTGCAGGCTACGAGGCCCAGATACGGCCGCGCAGCGGCCTGAGCATCAAGAAGGGGCTGACCCTGGTCAACGCGCCGGGCACCATCGATTCCGACTATCGGGGCGAGATCAAGCTCATCGTGGTCAACCTGTCCGACGAGCCGCAGACCATCGAGCCGGGCGACCGCGTGGCACAGATGGTCATTGCCCGCTACGAGCGCATCGAATGGGAGGAGGTGGACCAGCTGTCGGACACCGAGCGCGGCAGTGGCGGCTTCGGCAGCACGGGCGTGCGCGGGTAGGCGCCATTTGCCGAAAGGCGAACGAACCGGAGCGGCAAAAAACGGGTGCAGGCAACACGAGGCACTGTTTTGGAGTTGTGTAGCCGAAACAACGAAATCAGATGATCCGAATGCGTCTTTTTCTCCTCATACGGCGCGGCTGCGGGCTGCTGCTCGCGCTGCTGTGTTTGAGCGGGCCCCTCATGGGCCAGATTCATCAGGTGTCGCAGCGCGAGACGGAGCGCGAGGCGCGCCTGCTCGAAGCCGAAAAGTGGCGCTTGCTGGGCGACTGGGACAAGGCAGAGCAGGCGTTCCGTGCCTTGCTCGAGGAAGCGCCCGCCACCGACGCCGCCCATTTCGGGCTGGCACGCGTGTACGACACGCTGGGGCGCGTCGAGCTGGCCCTCGAGCACATCGAAAAGGCCGTCGAGCTCGACCCCGACAACGAGTGGTACCGGCTGACGCAGGCCGAGCTGCTGGAAAAGGCACAGCGCTACGAGGAGGCCGCAGCCGTCTTTGCCGCTTTGCGCAAAAAAAATCCGCACGTGGTGGACTGGTACCTGCGCGAGGCGGCCCTGCACGTGCAGGCCGGCCGGCTGGACGAGGCCGTCGGCGTGTACGACGAGCTGGAACGCGTCATCGGCCCCAACGAAGAGGTGGCGCGGCGCAAGCACGCCCTCTACCTGGCCATGAACCAGGAGAAGAAGGCCGAGCGCGTGCTGGTGGAGCTGGTGCGCGCCTTCCCCGACAAGCCCCGCTATCGCTACCTGCTGGCCCAGTTCTACGAACGCCAGGGCGAGGGCGCCAAGGCACGCCGGGTGTGGGAAGAGGTGCTGGAGCGCTGGCCCGACGACGCGCAGGCGCGCCTGGCACTGGCGCAGTACGGTGCCGAGGGCAACGACGACTACCGCTACCTCATGTCGCTCGAGGAGGCCTTCGCGCGCCCCGACGTCCACATCGACGCCAAGCTGCCGAAGATCCTGCCCTACATCCAGCAGCTGGCCCAGAGCGGCGACACGACCCTGGCCACGCCCTTGCGTCGCCTCACAGCCCTGCTCACGCAGGTGCACCCAGGCGAGGCCAAGGCATGGGCCGCCGCCGCCGACGTGCACTACTGCCTGGGCGAGGTGGAGCAGGCCATCGCCCACTATCGCCGCGCCCTCGAGGCCGACGACAGCGCCTGGTCGGTATGGGAGCAGCTGCTGATGGTGCTGGCGCAGGAGGGGCGCTTCGACGAGCTGCGCGACCTCTCGGAAGAGGGGCTCGAGCTGTTCCCCAACCAGCCGGTGATGTGGTACTTCAACGCCCTGGCATACCTCGAGACGGGTGCGCCCGACGATGCGCTGGCCAGCCTCGACAATGCCGCCTTCATGCCGATGCCCGAGCCGCTCGAGGCGCGCATGGAGGTGCTGCGCGGGCGGGCCCTCATGGCCAAAGGTCAGACCGACGAGGCGGGGCGCATCCTGCAGGACGCCACCGAGCGCTGGCCCCGGCTGCCCGAAGCATGGGAAGCGCTGGGCGACTGGCATGCCGCCCGCGGCGAGGTGGAGCAGGCGCGCCAGATGTGGCAAAAAGCCGCCACCCTGGGCGGCCCCTCCCCCGCGCTGAAAAAAAAGCTGGCCCAGTAGGAAAAAAATTTCGACCCCGCCCGAACAATTCTGCCGCTCGATACATCGATAGGCGGAATGAAACCTCTTATTATTCACGCAAAACAAAAACCAGGGGTCATGAAGAAGAATGTGATCACTTTCGGGTTTGCCCTCCTCATGGGCGTATTCGCGCTCTCGATCGTATCGTGCGGTGAGCAGAGCGGCGAAACGGCTGAAGAAGCCATGGAACAGGTAGAAGAGCAAGCCGAAGAGGCTGTGGAGCAGGTGACCGAAGCAGCCGAAGCTGCTGCCGACACGCTGCAGGCCAAAGCCGAAGAGGCTGCCAGCTCGATCGAAGAAGCAGTAAAGGAAAAGCAGGAGCAGTAAACCGTTCCTCCCTTTTCTTCAACGTGCGACAGGCGTCGGGATCACGGTCCCGGCGCCTGTTTTTTGTGTGCACAGCCC
>CAYNYN010000265.1:2572-5515 GCA_964401445.1 uncultured Saprospiraceae bacterium
CGTCCATCGCGTCCATCGTCCAATCACATCTTGTCCAGCCGCTTGCCCGAGGTGGTGTACATCTGCTCGCACAGGTTGATGGTGAGGCACGAATGCACGGGCAGGATGCCGAGCAGGTCGCCCGGCCGGACGGCCTCGAACAGTTCGGGGCTGGCGACGACCACGCCATGCTCCTGCGACAGGCTGCGCACGTAGCTGCGGGCGTCGGGCAGCACCCACTTGCGATCGTCCTGGATGAGGACGGGCAGGCCGTAGATGCGGGTGCCTTTCGGCAAATCGAGCCATTCGTCGAGTGCGGAGCGCCCATCCAGCTCGAGAGAGTCTTTGGACAGGTGCACGGCGCCGCCGTAGATGACGAGCTCGGAGCGCTCGGGGTGGCGGGCCACCACGGGGCACGCCTTGATGATGGCGATCTGATCCATGCTGCACGAGCCGATTTGCACCTGCATCAGATCGTAGGTCAGGAAATTGCCGGGGCGAATTTCGTCGATGCCCTCCCACTCGGATGCGACGCTACAGGTAGGGGTGTCGCCCACGGAGAGCAGCAGATTGGGATAGTGGCTGCGCCAGTGCTCGGCTACCTCCAGCATCTGGTCGAGCGACTGGCGATGGATGGCCTTGATCTCCTGGCTGTTGCGTGCGCGGTAGGAGTGGCCGGCATGGGTGAGGAACCCGCGAAACTCGAGCGTGCCCGAGGCTTCGATGAGCGACAGCAGACGGGCCTGACCGGCGAAGTCGTCGGGTTGCAGGCCGGTGCGGTGGGCGCCCGTGTCGATCTTGATGAATACGCCGGCTCGGTGTTGCATGGCGGGCAGTATCTGTTGCAGGGCGTCGGCATCGGTGGCCAGCAGGTTGAGGCGTATCGAGTGGGCCAGCAGGTTGTATCGGGCGGCTTCGCGCGGATTGACGGGAAAGGCAATGGTGATGTCGTCCCAACCTTCGTCAGCGAAGTACTGCGCCATGTCCACAGAGGAGACGGTGATCTTGTCGATGCCGACGCGGCGGAACCACTGCCCGATGTCGCGCGACTGGTGGGTCTTGAAGTGGGGGCGGAACACCAGCCCATGGCGGCGGGCGCGCTCGGCCATCATGGCGATGTTTTGCCGGCATTTCTGCTCATCGAGCAGCAGGGTGGGTGTTTGAATGAGCATGGGGGGAGGTTTGGTTACATCCTGTGCTCGGTTTTACGGGGGCGGCGTTCCAGGGTGTTGCACCTGGTGCGCAAAATAACAGCATCAGTCGATCGAGCCAAGGTCACCGGCCTCAGAGCCGGGCGATGACGGTCTGGTTGCCCTTCACTTTCTGGCCCACCTGCACTTCGATTTTTGCGGAAAGCGGCAGGAACAGGTCCACGCGCGAGCCGAACTTGATGAAGCCCATGTCGGTGCCCTGCTCGACCCACTGGCCCTCGCGCAGGTAGTTGACGATGCGCTTGGCCATGGCGCCGGCGATCTGGCGACACAGGATCTCGGCTTCGCCCGTGTCGATCACCACGGTGGTGCGCTCGTTCTCTTCCGACGACTTGGGGTGCCAGGCCACCAGGTAGCGGCCGGGGTGATAGCGGAAGTAGTTGACCTTGCCGCTGATGGGGTTGCGGTTGACGTGGACGTTGGTCGGGCTCATGAAGATGGATACCTGGATGCGGCGGTCGCCGAAATACTCTTTTTCTTCCACCTCTTCGATGCACACGATCTTGCCATCGGCCGGGGCCAGCACCACGTCGTTGCCGGCGACGAGCATCTCGCGGTTGGGGTTGCGGAAAAACTGAAAGACGGAGAGGAACAAAACGGTCGATCCGATGAGCGTGGGTCCGAAGGCTTGCGGCCACACGTGGGCCACGGTGGTGTTGAGCAAGACGAGCGAGAGGCCGAGCGTGAAGAGTATTTTGCGTCCTTCGCGATGTATCCGGATGATCATCTTGTGGTCTGTTTGTTCGGCAATGGGCGGATGGAATCGGGCTGAAAATCAGCAGCACATCAGGTTGTCCGCCGGTGAAAAAGCAGGCAAATATACTAAACAGCCGCGGCAAGCAAATCGGCCTGCTATCTCCGATTGGTCTGCCAGGCGGCAGTGAGCCGATCCACGTATTGCCGCACGAACTCGTCCTTGCGCTTGCGGCGGTACTGCATCACCCAACGCGGGTGGGGTAGCGGCCACACCTCTTCGAACCAGCCGTGGCGCCGGTTTTCCTTCTGGAAAAACTTGAAATTCTGCCCTTGCCCCACCGACAGGGCAATGCGGCTGGGACCGAAAATCTCTATCTGCATGCGCACGTGGCGTTCGATGTGCGGGCGCACGGCGTCCAGCAATGCCCGGTCGTCGTAATAGTTGGCGTTGACGCCGTCGCGCAAGAAGCCGAGCGGACACAGCGACGTGATGAAGTACTTGCGGTAAAAGGCCTCGGGCCCGCCCATGCGATCGATCACTTCGTACACGAACACGGACGACAGCTCGGGCTTCTTTTCGAACGCGTTGGGGATGCCGCATGCCTCCTCGAGGCGGATGGGGTCGGTAAAGGCGATGCCCGTGACGCCGGCACCGAACCGCCCCGGGTTGATGCCGAACAGCAGCGTGCGCGGCTCATTGTCGCTGTAGTACTTGCGGTAGAAGGCTTCCATGACGCGCCAGGTCTCCGGCTCGCTGAAGGGGTAGAGCAGCGACCACCCTTCGGGCAGCTCCCAGTCGGGCTTCAGCTGGCGGTGCCAGTCGAGGATCTTGTCGGCAAGGGTTTGCATGGGTTCCATCCGTTTGGTGAGGGGGAATAATAGTGAGGATTTGGGGATGAGAGGAACCGAGTAACTGATGGTTGAGACAGGGCTGCGCCCTGATGTTGATATGCCGCTGCGCGGCTTGTTGAGACGCCGCTGCGCGGCGATGTTGAGAGGATGCGCATCGCAAAAGCCGAAATTCTTTTGCGGGCGCAACATACAAGTAACTGATGGT
>CAYNYN010000266.1:0-5468 GCA_964401445.1 uncultured Saprospiraceae bacterium
CGCATCGTTGCGGCGTAGCGGCGTTGCGCGAGGCAAAGGAATTGATACCAGAGCCTGCTGCAAAAAGTCGATGGACGATAGACGATGGACAATGGACTATAGCACTGTCTATAATGGACGTCGTCACGCTGTCACGCGTCACGCTGTCACGAACAAAAAGCCCTCAACCACTTTTTTCAGGGGACTCATTCTTCAAACCTTCATCATTGAATGGCACCACAGCGCCACCTCATCGATATCGCTTCGGAACGGGTGACTGCCTTCGTGTATTGGGAGCAGCGCCGCAACCTTCGTTTTTCATTGACGAAGAAAGGACCGGTGATGCGCGCCCCGCGATGGCTGCCGCCTTCCGAGCGGAAGAAGGCCCTGGCGCAATTCGAGGAGTGGGTACGCAAGACGCTCGGCAGTCGCGCGGCCCTGCGCGATCGCTATACCGGCAAGGCCCGCTACGCAGACGGCGACACCATAGTAGTAATGGGTCACACCTTCCGTTTGCGCATCGAGCTGCGTGCCGACCGCAAGCAGCACCACGCCCGCATCCTGGACGATGGCACCACCATCCTGCTCGAGCTGCGCGCAGACGCCGACAGCGCCGAGCTGCGCGACGCGCGCACCCACCTGTTGAGTCGCCTGCTGGCGGCCCGCTTCCGCCCCGCCCTCTACCAGCGCCTGCAGCAGCTCAACGACAAGCACTTCCGCGTGCCCATCAAGGACTTCCGGCTGCGCTATGCGCGCACGCGCTGGGGCAGCTGTGCCCACTCCGGCAACATCAACCTCAACACGCGCCTGCTGCTCGCCCCCGCCGAGGCGCGCGACTACGTCATGATCCACGAGCTGGCGCACCGCATCCACCCCAACCACTCGAAAGCATTCTGGGCCGAGGTGGCGCGTGCCATGCCCGACTACCGCACCTGGCACCAGTGGCTGCGCACGCATGGCGATACACTCGACTTTTGAGCGAGGCAGGGAGAGGTCTTACTTTCCATTTCGTTAAAATTTGGCGGCAGCCCGCCCTTTTCTTAACACACGCCTCATCGATCCACCCCCGCCGCTGGCGGGTCGCATTTTGCGAAAGCGAAAATTGCACCGGCACCCCACCCGACCGACACATCCTTCATTTTGCGCGTATTTTGAGCTGCCTTTCGGCAAATGACGCCCGGCCCGCGATGCCCAATGCACGCATGGCAGGGGCCGGCGCCGACCACTGAAATTGTTAAATCGCCCATACATCCGGCAGGAGGCTGCTGATACAAGGGGCTGCCAAATGTCGTCGAACAGGCACCCGAACCGACAAACTCCGTTTCACGAACTGCAAAAACCCCGGCGCCATGAGGAAAAGAAATTGCCACCCGAATCGCTATTGGCTTGCCCTGAGCGGGCTGTTTCTGAGCTTCGCACTGTTTGCACAGCCTGCGGCCAAGCCCCTGCCGCCCTACGTGGTTGGGCTGAGCCTGGGCAGCTCCTACCAGACCAGCGATGTGCGCGTCAACAACGGCGGTTTTGGCGCCAGCATCTGGCTAGGCCGCGAATACGCCCCTGCGGCGCCGGTAGGGTTTGGCCTGCGCGGCCGCCTTTCCTACAGCAAGTCGCTGGGGCTCGACCCCTTCCCCACCACGGCCATCGGCCAGAACGAAGCGCTCAACGGCACCCGTGAGCTGAACTACCTCGATTACCCCGACGAGCTGAACGTGGACAAGGGCTTCGTCTATTTCAACCACCGCACCGACCTGGCCGAGCTGGGCGCCGAGGCCGTGTTCACGCTCAACAGGTTGCGCGAACAGACGGGCTTCCACGTGGCGCTGTACGGCGGCTATGGCCTCGACTGGTACAACGTGCGCTACGACCAGGCCGACCTCGGCGGCCAACCCTACCACGCCGCCTACGCCGGCCTCGACGCCAACGCCCCCAAGGAGCGCATCCTCAACACGCTGCGCAACCAGATCCTCGATGGCGACTACGAGACCGCTGCCGACGGCTTCGACAGCGGCATGGGCAAGCTCAAGTTCATGCCCTCGGCGGGCATCGAGCTGGGCTTCGACCTCACGCCCAACTTTGCGCTGGTGGGTGGTCACCGCATGACCTTCTCCGGCACCGATCTGCTCGACGGACAGCAGTGGGAAGACCCCGACAACGACATCCTGCACTACACCTCGCTGGGCCTGCAGTGGCGCATCCAGCCCAGGCACCGCGAAAAGCGGCCCATCATCGACGTGGTGGCGCCCAGCGTCAGCCCCTGGACCAGCCCCTGGCCCGAAGCCGAGGTGCGCGCCCGCATCCGGCACGTAGCCTCGCCGGCAGGCGTGAGCTGCACCATCAACGGCTACCCCGCCCCGTTCGAGTTTTTCGGCGAGCAGTTCGTCACCCGCGTCTCGCTGCAGCCCGGCCGCAACGAGGTGGTCATCACCGCCACCAACACGCGCGGCACGGCACGCGAGGTAGTGGTCATCATGTGGACGCCGCCCATCGGGCCGCCCGTGCCGCCGGCCATCGGCTACCGCCCCGAGATCCGCTTCGTCGCACCGCCCTACGACGGCTTCGAGACGCGACAGGCACCCTTCACCTTCGAGGCCGAGGTGCAGCACGTGCGCCAGCGCCGCGACGTGCGCCTGTGGTTCAACGACCACCGCATCGACGACTTCCGCTTCTCGGGGGGCCGCCTTTCGGCAAACGTCACCCTGCGCGAGGGCCGCAACGTCTTCCGCGTGCGCGCCACCAACGAGGCAGGCACCACCGAAGAGACCATCAGCCTGCGCTACCTGCCCGAATGGCAACTGCCCGAGGTGCGCATCACCCTGCCCGCCACCGACGAATACCATACGACCGAAAGCACGGTACGCATCGAAGCCGTGGTGGCCCACGTCAGTGAGAAGGAAGACATCCGCCTGACCGTCAACGGACGCAACTGGCCGCGCTTCAGCTTCGACGGCCGCATCGTGCGCGCCGACATCAACGTGCCGGCGGGCAGCACCCTCGTGCGCATCACGGCCCACAACCAGGCCGGCCAGGCCAGCGACGAGGTGCGCATCGTGCGCCAGGACCTGCCGGCCGAGCCGGCACGGCCGCCCCGCGTCACCTTCGTGCAACCCGACCAGCCGACCATCACCCATAGCGAGCCCGCGTACACCATCGTGGCACAGGTCGACAACGTGCGCGACAAAGACCAGATCACCCTTACGGTAAACGGCGAACGCGTCTGGTCGTACGACTGGGACGGCTACACGCTGCGCAAGCGCATCGTCCTGGCGCGCGGCGACAACGTGGTGCGCATCGTGGCCACCAACGCCGACGGCACCGACGAAGCGCAGGTGCGCATCCGCTACGTGGGCGGCGTGCAGCTCGACCAGAAGCCGCGCGTGCGCATCACGGCACCCGCCGATGGCGCCACCGTCAGCCAGCCCACCCTCACGCTCGAAGCACGCGTGGACCACGTGACCAGCCGCCAGGACGTCGAGGTGTGGCGCAGCGGCCAGCGCATCCACGACTTCCGCTTCGACGCCGGCAGCGGCCAGCTCGAAGCCGACATCCAGCTGCGCGAAGGCAGCCAGACGCTGCGCGTGGTGGCCCGCAACGCCGCCGGCACGGCCGACGACGCCGTCACGGTACGCTACGAGCCCGTGCGGCCCCCCTCGGTCGAGATCGTCGAGCCCGCCACGAGCGATTACACCACCAGCTTGCCGCAAACCACGATCGAGGCCAACATCCTCGGCGTGACCACGCGCAACCAGATCAGCGTGCGCGTCAACGGCAATGGCCGCAACGACTTCGAATGGGACGGCCAGCGCCTGCTCCTGCGCCTCGAACTCAAGCAGCCCCTCACGCGCGTGCGCATCGAAGCCGCCAACGATGCCGGCACCGATGCCGACGAAGTCACCATCCGCTACGAGCGCCAGGAGCGGCCCACCGTGCGCATCACCACGCCCGCCGACGGCACCACCACCGAGGCCGATCGCATCCGCGTCGAGGCCACCATCACGGGCGTGCAGTCGAAGAGCCGCGTGGCACTGCTCGTCAACGGCCAGCGCGTGCCATCGTTCCAGTTCGTGCCCATGCAGCAGCGCCTGACGGCCACCGTCGCCCTGCGCCCGGGCCGCAACACCATCCGCATCGAAGCGCGCAACGATGCCGGCCAGGCCAGCGACCAGGTACAGGTGATCCGCGAAGTGACACCTGCCCCCACCGTACGCATCACCTTCCCCGAGACTGACCACTACCGCACGGGCAAGGACCGCCTTACGGCAAAAGCCACCGTGCAGCACGTGCGCGCCCTCTCGGAACTGGACATCCGCCTCAACAACCAGCCGCTGCGCGGCGTCGGCTTCGACCCCAAGAGCGGCAGCCTGAGCATGCCGCTGCGCCTGCGCGAAGGCGACAACCTGCTGCGCATCGTGGCGCGCACCCGTGGCGGCGAGGCCAGCGACGACGTGACCATCACCTACACGCCGCCGAAGCCGCCCACCGTGCGCATCGTGCAGCCCGCCGACGGCGCCACCGTCAATGAGGCCACCCTCACCTTCAAAGCCCAAACGACCCATGTTCCGGGTCAGAAAAACGTGGCCCTCCTGCTCAATGGCAAACCCGTCAAAGGCTTCAGCTGGAATGCGCGGGGCGAGGTACAGGCCACACTCAGCCTGCGCGAAGGCGACAACACCATCGAGATCAGCGTCAGCAACCGCGATGGCCGGGCCAGCGACCGCGTGCGCGTGCGCTACGAGCGCCCCGCGCCGCCGCCCGTGGTCACCTTCGTGCTGCCGGCACGCAACGGCCTGCGCACCGACAAGGCCACGGCCGACATCCGCGCCACCATCAAGCACGTGGATGGCCCCGACGACGTGCGCCTCACCGTCAACGGCCGTCAGATGAAAAACTTCAAGTGGGACAGCCGCACGCAGGCGCTCATGGCCACCATCCGGCTGCGTGAGGGCGAAAACGAGATCAGCGTGACGGCCACCAACGCAGCCGGCAGCGCCACCGACAGCCGCACCATCATCTACACGCCGCCCACGCCCGAGCCCGAGCCGACCGTGGACAAGCCCGCGATCACCATCGAGTCGCTCTCGCAGCCGGTGACCAATCCCATGAACCCCAATGCCGGCCGCAGCACGCTCATCGCCACCATCACCGGCGTGAGCGACAAGAAGCAGATCCAGCTGCTCGTCAACGACAAGCCCGTGGCTTTCACCTTCCAGCCCAAGGGTGGCAAGCTGCAGGCGACGTTCAACCTGCAGCGGGGCGAGAACACCGTCGTGCTGCGCGCCACCAACGAGGGCGGCACGACGACGGAAACGCGCAAGATCACGTTCTGACGCGGACGAGATAAATCTCGCCCCACGTAGCGCGAAATTTATTTCGCCATCAAGCCCCAAAGGGCGCTTTGTTCATTCTCCCGGGACGAGATAAATCTCGTCCCACGCTTGTGGGGCGAAATTCATTTCGCCTCGTGGAATGCACAGCCGGTTGGCGTATCGCTT
>CAYNYN010000267.1:0-5464 GCA_964401445.1 uncultured Saprospiraceae bacterium
AAACCTCCCACTCCCCCCGATGTCCGTTTTTCCCACCCCACTTTGTCTCGGGTTATGGTTGATCAAACTACTTCATCGAGGATTTCTATGAGCCGCAGCAGCAGCCGCAGGTCTTCGTAGAACTCGCGCACCAGCTCGAAGCTGACGACCGAAGACCACAAGGGCGGCTCGAGCAGATCCTTGTCATGAGAAACGGCGATATAGATTTGCTGGTTGTGGAAGGCCAGATAAATTTCTTTTCCGGTCTCTTCCATGTACTGCAGGATCTCCTTCCGGAAATGGGGCACCAGCAGCTTGCGCAGCCGCACCGTGCGGTCGGCATAGATCAGGAAGGCGTTGACGAACGCCTCGTCGTTCAGCTCGCGCACCACGTCCTTGAGGCCTTCCCTGGCCAGGCTGCCGAGCGTGCGCGTAAGAAACTGTTCCTGATGCCGGGGCAGCAGGTAGAGCTTGCCCTGCGTGGGGAATGAGGTGACGGCATGGCAAAACACGCCGCGGAAGACCGTCTGCAGCGTGTGGCGCACGCGCGAGCGCTCGAAGACGCGCAGCTCGCTCATCTCGAACTCGAGGCTGCCCAGCGTGCCGCTGATGAAGTCTTCGCCTTCGTAGATGTCGTAGTGCGCCACGAACAGCCTGCTATTGCGAAACGTGGCCTCGTCGATGGCGCGGCGCGCGTCGTAGTGCAGCAGGCCGATGTTGGGGTCTTCGTCGAGGAAGTCGAGGATGAGGCCCACCACGTGCGGCTTGAACTTCTGCCGGTACTGCCGGTATTGGTAGCCCAGCCAGCTCATGTAGCCCAGCACGGGCAGCACCAGCAGGAAAGCCACCAGCCAGGCATTGGCCATGGCCGCGAAGACGATGGCCAGGCCGAGCAGCACCACCGACAGCCCCATGTAGCGGAGCAGCCGCTTGCGCTCGTAGTCGAGGCGCACCAGCTCCGGATGGATGGCGACGTTGTAGTACTTCCTGAATTCGGACAGCGTCGGTTGCATGGCCCAATGGTACGAAAGCCGCACCGAAAAATGGACACCAGGCGGCCTCGCGGTTTACCGCATGCGCGCCAGCTTGCCCGACCAGTTGCGCCCTTCGTAGTGGATGGTATAGACGTAGGCGGCAGCGGCGATGCGCGGGCCAGCGGTCATGATGCGCACCTGCTGGCTGCCCGCATCGAACCACCCTTCGCGCGTCTCGAGCTGTCGCCCCAGCAGGTCGTGCACGCTGAGGCGCACGTGGCCGGCCCGCGGCAGCTCGAACTGGATGAGGAAGGTGCCGTCGCCCTGGGGCACGGCGCGATGGCGCAGCGCCATGGCCGTGGCGGGCTGCTGGGTGGCCGTGACAGCGCAGTCGAGCCCCAGCTCGTACAGCCGCTCGAAGGGGTAGCCCAGCACGCCGTCCACGGTGGCGCCATCCACGCAGAGCCAGTACTCGAGCACGGTGGCATAGACGCTGCGGAAGTCGGTGTGGAACTTGAGGTTGCCGGCATCGTCGAGGTCGGTGAGGCTGGGCGCGGTGCCCGCCAGCCCCGAGCCGTCGAGGCCGGGACCGAACAGCATCAGCGGGGCGGCAGCGCCGTGGTCGGTGCCGTTGGATCCGTTCTCTTCGGGTCGGCGCCCAAACTCGGAATGCGTCATGGCCAGCACCTTGTCGTGCCAGCCGCCCGCCTCGAGGTCGTCGAAGAAGGCGCGCACGCTCCTGGCCAGGTCGCTGAGCAGCTGCGGATGCCAGTCGGGCTGGTTGGCGTGCGTGTCGAAGCCGTCGAGCTCGACCATATAGACGCGCGCGCCGAGACTGCCCTTGATGAGGCGCGCCACGAGCGCCAGCTGCTGGCCCAGCGGCGTGTCGTCGTAGGTGGCCTGGGTGGTCGAGGCCTCGTAGGCCGTCTTGATGGCCTCGGCATAGATGAAGGTCGAGTTGGCCACGGCGCGCACGTAGCCGAGCTGCTCGCCATAGTGGCAGTCGGGCAGGTCGTTGAGGTCGTACATCTGGCCCGTCTGCGCCAGCTCGAACAGCTGGTCGGGGTTGCTCACCGTCATGGCCAGCGACACGTTGTCGGCATTGAGGAAGGTGAGGCTGCCCAGGCTGCCGATCTGGATGGCGGGCGGCTGGGCCGGCGGGTTGAACAGAAAGTCGGGATACAGGCCGTCGAAGTAGCGGCCCAGCCAGCCCGAGTGCAGCTGCTCGTCGGCATCGGAAGCGGAAGCCCAGATGTCGGACGAGCGGAAGTGCGACAGGTTCTGGTCGGGGTAGCCCACGCCCTGCACCACGCGCATGCGCCCCTCGCCCCACAAGGGGTACAGGTCCGACAGCCAGGGCGCGAGCGCCGCCTCGTCGGTGAGCGGGATGGCCTGCGCCTCGGGCACGCGCAGGGTGGGCCGCAGGTTGGCGTAGGTGTCGTAGTCGTACAGCGGCACGATGGTGTTGAGACCGTCGTTGCCGCCCTTGAGGCGGATGAGCACCAGCACGCGGTCGCCGGGCGCCTGCGTCAGGGCGGCATTTAGCGAAAGCGAGCCCGCAGCAAAGACGGGCAGCTTGCCGATGAGCATGCTGCCCAGGCCGGCCATGCCCGCCACCTCGAGGAAGGTGCGGCGGCTCCAGCGCTGATGGTCGCGTGCGTGGTCGGCGCCGTGGGCCAGCGAGCTGCCGCGGCGCGCCTTTTTTGCGGAAGCAGAAGGACGTGGTTTATGCTGATCGCACATGGCTTTCAAATTTGATTCTGAGGCAAAAAGAGTTGCGTGTTTGCTTTCTAGCCAAAAGCCTGCAAAGCTGGCCGTCAATCACATGGAAGGTCTTTTCCAAAAGAGGACCATCGTCCATGGTCCATCGTCCATCGACCGCTCAGCAAAGCTGGAACTCGGGTTGGCGGGCGATGTGCTGCAGCAGCAGGGCCACCTGCCAGGGCACGCTGTCCCAGTCGAGGTTCCACAGGCCAAGCGTGTAGTAGTTTTCGGGCACCTCCCACTTGAACACGCTCACGGCCTGGTCGAGGGCGGCCTGCGAGGCGGGGCCTTGCGGCAAAAAGTGCTCGAGCATGCGCTGGGTGACCAGCACGGGGTCGTTGGTGTTGCCGCCCACGAGGTTCTGGGCGAACTGGCGCAGCGTCTCGAGGTGGTTGTCTACCAGCCAGTAGAGGTAGTAGTCGCACACCTGCCAGCGGCCGGTGAGGGTGGACGAGTTGATCCAGGTGCGGTCGCCGGGCCAGCCGGCCACGTCGACGGGGTTGAACAGGTTCTGGCCGAGCAGGCCGGCGAAGTACCAGATGGCCTCCACCCAGTCGTCGTCGACGGGAAACTCGGCCTCGAGCGGAAAGGTGAGCAGGCACTCGAGCGGGTCCTTGACGCGCGTGCCGATGATGCTGTCGTGGAAGAAGTGCTCACTCTTGAAGAGCTGCCGGAAGACGGGCTCCAGCTCGAAGTCGTTGGCCATGAAGGTGGCCGCCAGCCCGCTGACGATGGCCTCGTCGGGCTCGGGGTGCACGAAGTGGCGGTAGATCTTGCGGCAAATGTGATGGGCCACCTGCTGACCGCGCTCGGCGAAGAGGATGTCGTGCACGTCGTCGTAGCCCCAGTGGCCCGTCTGGCCGAAGATGGTCTTCAGGCCGTCGTCGTGGTACATGGGCACGAAGGTGATGGGCTCGCAGTAGACGTCGATGCCGTTCCAGCCCGTCAGGGCACGCGCCGTTTCGACGATGTCCTGCTGCGTGTAGCCGTTGTCGGCGCCGAGGGTGAACAGCTCGTACAGCTCGCGCGCGTAGTTCTCGTTGGGCGACCACTTGGTGCTCTGTACGCCGTTGAGGAACATGAGCATGGCGGGCGTCTTGCCGATCTCCCTGACGAACTCCTTGAAGTTGCCGAAGGCGTACTGCTGCAAGAGGCGATGGTACAGGTACTGGTACTGCGGGCAGCCGTAGGTCTCGTGGATGGTGACGAAGTGGTTGTGCCAGAAGAGGGCGACCTTCTCGCGCAGGCCGTGCTGCAGCATGTCCCGCACCCATTGCAGCGTCCACTCGAGGAAATGGTCGAAAGGATCGACGCCGCTGTTGGCGTAGTCGTCTTCGTTCCAGCCGACCCAGTCGGGCGGGTCGGGCAGCGGCAAGGCGATGGCCTGGTCGATGAGCTGATCGACGTAGTCGAGCGGATCGTGTGCCAAGGCCTCGGCGACCTGTTGGCGGCTGGCGCCAAAACCGAGGCGGCGCAGCAGGTGACGCGCACGACGCTCGTCCCAGGGCTGCTGGCTGTCGGGCGTCCAGGGTGCCAGCGTGCCGGCCTGACAGTTGAGGACAGTGGTGGGCATGACAGATCGTTTTGGATGCAAAAGGCGAGCAATAAAACGGGATGTAGCCTGTAAGATACGGTCGATCAACGATCCTTGCCCGGCGATGTTACCGCGCGATCATTGTTTTTTCCGGGCGGCCTGCGAACCCGGCGCACTTTGTCATCGTTCACTGCGTTACGAAAGCCCGAAATGGCGTCTATACCCAAGGAAAAAGCGATATCGAGGGGCGAGGCAGACTCTTCGATTGCGATGTCGAGATGGCAAAAAACATTGCGTACCGTTGCGCCCCCGATTTTCATCGGGGCAGGCTGTGCGGCTTTGCGCGAGGCAAACCCTCAACGCTACACGCTCAACCCTCAACCATTTTTGGCAACTTGCACCCAACCCGAGATAACTGTAACGACAAACACCGACCGATGAAACGCTACCTGATCTTTTTGCTCTGGAGCAGCACGATCCTTTTCACGATGGCCGGCTGCGACGTGTTCAAGAAAATTGGCAGCGAGGCCCAAAACCTCAACCTCTTCCCCGTCGAGCAGGACATCGCGCTGGGACAGCAGGTGAGCCAGCAGATCGCCAGCGATCCCTCCCAGTTTCCCATCCTTCCGGAAAACGAGTATCGGGAGGCTTATCGCTACCTGCGCAACCTGACGCAGAAGATCCTCGACTCGGGTCACGTGCCCTACCGCGACGAGTTCGCCTGGGAGGTGCACATCATCCACGACGACAGCACCCTCAACGCCTTCGCCACGCCCGGCGGCTACATCTACGTCTATACGGGGCTGATCAAGTTTCTGGACTCGGAAGACGAGCTGGCTGGCGTGCTGGGCCACGAGATCGCACACGCCGCCCTGCGCCACTCCACCCAGCAGCTCACCAAGATCTACGGCCTCGAAATCCTGCGGCAGCTCGTCACCGGCAAGTCGCAGCCCGGCCTGCTCGAGCAGATCGCCCTGTCGCTGGCCGTACTCAAGTTCAGCCGCAGCCACGAGAGCCAGGCCGACGAATACTCGGTCATCTACCTGTGCCCCACCGAGTACAATGCCGCCGGCGCCGCCGGCTTTTTCAAGAAAATGGAAGGACGCCCCAGCCCGCCCGAGTTCCTCAGCACACACCCCAACCCGGGCAACCGCGTGGCCCACATCGAAGCCAAGGCCCGCGAGCTGGGCTGCCAGGGACAGGCCACCAACGC
>CAYNYN010000268.1:0-5453 GCA_964401445.1 uncultured Saprospiraceae bacterium
TTAAAGTTTACAGTTTAGTGTTTAAAGTTGACTGTCATTTCTTTACGAATGAAGCTTGTCTGCTCGTTACGAAGTGGTTTGGGGAAACCGGTCCCTGGTTTTTTATAACCGCAGCTTGCAGACGCAGATAACCGCAGTGTGAACGCAGTTTTTTCGAGCGTGCAGGGTTGTGCGCCTCGCGCTACAGCCTGTCCCGATTCCAATCGGGGCCGCTACTTCACGCAACGTTTATTGCCATCTCAACATCGCGGCGAAGCCGCGTCTCAACAAGCCGCAGCAGCGGCTATCAACACCGAGCGAGAGCGAGTCTCAACTGTCTCATCCTCAAATCCTCATGACGCGGCATTTATCCTCATTTTCCAACACTATTTTGCCGAAAGGCCACGTTCAGGGCCGCGCACATCTGCTCGGTGGCATGGTCGAGCGCCTGTTCGTCGTGGGCTGCCGAGACGAAGCCCACCTCGTAGCCCGAGGGGCCCAGATACACCAGGCGCTGGAGCAGCTCGTGGTGCAGCACCTTGAAGCGCTCCATGCCGGCCGGGTCGATCTGGTCGGCGCGGCGGATGGTGTCGCGGCTGAAGTTGAACCAGAAAATGGAGGCGATGTGGGGCAGGGTGAGCGGGTAGCCCTTCGCATCGGCGTACTGCTGCACCGCGCGCGCCAGTCGCTCGGTCCGGGCTTCGAGCTGCTCGTAGAAGCCCGGCTGCAACAGCTGCTGCAGGGTGGCGTAGCCTGCGGCCATGGCCACGGGGTTGGCCGAGAGCGTGCCCGCCTGATAGACGGGACCGTCGGGCGCCACGTAGTGCATGATGTCGGCCTTGCCTCCGTAGGCGCCCACCGGCATGCCGCCGCCGATGATCTTGCCATAGGTCAGCAGGTCGGGCTCGATGCCGTAGTGGCCGGCCGCCCCTTCGAAGCCCAGCCGGAAGCCGGAGATCACCTCGTCGAAGATGAGCAGGGCGCCGTGGGCGCGCGTCTTGTCGCGCAGATACTGCAGAAACTCGGGGCGCTGCAGCAGCAGGCCGTTGTTGGCCGGCACGGGCTCGATGATGACGCAGGCGATGTCGTCGCCGTATTTGGCGAAAGCCGCATCGACGGCTTCCTCGTCGTCGAGGGGCAGCACGATCGTCTCGCGCGTGAAGGCTTCGGGCACGCCCGCCGACGAGCTGGTGCCGAAGGTGGCCAGGCCCGAGCCGGCCTTGACCAGCAGCGAGTCGGCATGGCCGTGGTAGCAGCCCTCGAACTTGATCACCTTGTTGCGACCGGTGTAGCCGCGCGCCAGCCGGATGGCCGACATGACGGCCTCGGTGCCCGAGCTGACGAAGCGCACCATCTCGAGGAAGCGGTTGTGCTCGATCATGAGCTTGCCCAGCAGGTTGCCCATGCGGGTGGGCGTGCCGAACGAGGTGCCGTGCTCCACGGCTTCGATGATGGCCTGGCGCACCGCGGCGTGGTTGTGCCCCAGTATGAGCGGCCCCCACGAGCAGCAGAAATCGAGCAGGCGGTTGCCGTCTTCGTCCCACATGTAGCAGCCCTCGCCGCGGCGGATGAACAGCGGCGGGCCGGACACGGATTTGAAGGCACGCACGGGCGAGTTGACGCCGCCGGGGAAGTATTTTTTCGCTTCCGCAAAAAGCGCCGCCGAGCGGTCGCGGGCAATCCGGTTTTCGAGTTGCATGTCGTCTGGTTTTGGTCAGCATTTGCCGAAAGGCGGGGCAAAGGTACGGACAGGTGCGCGACGCACTTGCCAACATGGGTAAAGGCAGCGTAAAAACTCGCCTCGATGTGCGGTTTTGTTTGAAACAAATTATGTTTGCAATTCAATTGTCTCACATCGCGTGAATCCCCCAACCATGTTGTCCGAATCGCAGGTCCAGGTGTATGCACTCGACTTTTTGAAAAAGTACTACCGCCGGCGGGCGCGGTGCGGAAAGGTGGCCGTACGGGCCGAGGCGCCCACGGTGGGCAGAAAACGCGGCAGGGCCGACGGGCTGGTCGTCTGGCGGCATTGGCTCACGGGCGGCATCCAGGTGGCGTCGATGGAAGCCAAGTCGCGGCTGACGCGCCAGGCCATCCGGCCGCAGTTTCACTTCGGGCAATGGCTGCGCAACTCGCTGCTGGCGGGCGTGGTGGTGTGTGCCCTGACGGGCATGCTGACGGTCTGGTACAAGGTGAAGGGCACCTGGGCCTGGCTGTTGCCGCTGAACGTGTGCGTGGGTAGCGGGGCGTTGTACGGATTGCTCACCTGGCGCAGTGCGGGGCATCGACGCGCCGCCATGATGCAGCAGCTCGACCGCTACCCGGGCAATTTCCAGTGGCTGGCCATTCCCGAGCGCGTGTTCAGGCAATTGGACGAGGAAGACCGCCAGGCGCTGCTGCGCCTGTGCCGCATGGAAGGGCAGGGCCTGCTGCTGGTGAGCGGCCGCGGGCGCGTGAAAGTGCAGTGCAAGGCCGCTCGCCAGCGGTGGCGGGGCAGGCGCCTGTTCAGAAAATATGCGCGCGCCGACGAGCTGGCCCGGGAGGTGGAGTGAGCGTGAGTGAGGAGAGAAGAGTGAGGAGTGTCTTTGTCTTGTCCTGAAACAGGTTGGCAAAAAACCGGATTCCTTGGTGCATTCGCGACGATTTTTTTTTTTGCCTATCCAGTGTTCTTCGCCTATTGTTCACCTTGAATTTCACCTACCCATGTCCTTTCGTCATTCCTTCGTCGCCTTGCTGTGGCTCGTAGTGTTGCCTTCCTGCAAGTTTCTGTCGGGCATCCAGGAAAAGGAAGAAATGTCGTGTGGCTTCGTCCGTCTGGTGCTGGCCCATGAATACGAAGACGCAGTGAAGCTGCTCGACGAAGAGATGGTGGCTGCCCTGGGTGGTCCGCAGTCCGTGGAAATCAGTCTTTCAGAAATAGAAGGCGTTTTGCGGAAGCGGCTCGGCCAGCTGCAGGACTGCCATACCGCTTTCGCGGAAAAGCGCGTGGTGTTCCAAACGGATGCTTCGGGAAACCGCACGCAACAGCTCGTCGACAATTTCGTGCTCGAGCTCGAAGGCACCGACAGCCTGGCCTGGATGGCCTTCGCCTTCGCGGACAATGGTCGGCTCACGTCTGCCGTGGTAACCAGGGATGCGCTGCCCGTTCCCGGCTTCCGCCAGACGTGGCTGTGGTATGGCCTCCTCGGTTTGGGCGTGGTGGTGGTGCTGCTGATGGGCTATACCATTTACCGCATCGTGCGCAGTCAGTGGCAGAAAAAGTGGCTCTGGATCCTGGTGG
The DNA here is from genome assembly GCA_964401445.1 of uncultured Saprospiraceae bacterium. GTDB lineage: Bacteria > Bacteroidota > Bacteroidia > Chitinophagales > Saprospiraceae > WFYJ01. The sequence goes on from CAYNYN010000268.1 coordinate 3,260, forward strand.
TGTTGCTGGGCAATGTGACGCAGGTGGGCTATAGCGTGCTCCAAGGCTGGTACTTCAACGGAAACCTGTTGTCGTTCAACATTCTCCCCCTGGGCTTCACCTATATGGGCAGTTACTACAGCATGAAAGCCTGGATTGCATTTCCGCTCGGCATGCTGATCGTGTGGAGCAAGTGGTTTCTGGACAACCGCAAAAAAGGAGAAACCCCTGACGAGGAGGGGCAAGTATAGCCCCATGTAGCGATCATTCGTTTTCGAGCATGCGCTGGCGCGCCATGATCTTGCGCAGCAGCCGGGCGAGGCGCACGTGCAGGGTGGGGTGGGCGTAGAAGTACTTGCCGTTGATTTCGAGGTGCTTGCCCTCGATGGCCACGTGGCGCAGGTGGTGGTAGTACACCTTTTGCGGTTCCAGCGAGGGGGCTTTCCAGTACAGGGCCAGGTCGGTCATGGCAAAACCCGCCTTGAGCGTGTGCAACAGCGTCCAGTCGTGGATGAAGAAGACGCGTTCGTTGCGCTCGACGAACAGAAAGCTGGCAGCGGCATTGTGCAGCAGCTTCTCGGGCAGCTCCAGCAGATTGGTGTAGACCAGCTCTTCGGGCAGCGACGGCCAGTCCAGGTAATCCATGATCATGCCGAACAGGTCGGCCTGCGCCAGGTCGGCATAGCCGTATTTGAGGATGCCTTGCGGCAAAGGGTGCACGTTGAGGTCGGCCGTATGGCGCACCATGAAAAAATCGATCAGCTCGTCGAGGGCCTGGTCGAGCAGCGTTTCGATGGCCGGCTCGGGCTCGATGGCGCGTTCGAGCAGGTGCTGCACCTGACTGCTCAGCTGCTGCATGCGCGCCTCGAAGACTGTGCGGAATTCGGATTCCTGCAGCCGGTTCATGTAGGCTTCAAACAGGGCCGGGTCCTGCTGTTCCTGCAGCGTGTCGTACAGCAACTGGAAAAAGCGGTCGGCGATGGCCTGCGGCTCGGTGTAGGGCGATTCGGGGCGCGGCGGCGCCGTGGCCTTGCCGAGCTCGATGCCACATTGCCCGCAGAAGACGGCATCGGCTGGATTTGCGAAGCCACACAGGGCACACGTCTGCACCCGTGCCGGCTGGGGCTCGCCGCACCACGGACAGAAGCGGGCGCCTTCCGGCAAATCCTTTCCGCAGCTCGTACAGGTTGGTTTCATGGATCGGTAGCTTCGCGCAAAAATAGGCGGAAACGACCGATATGCTGCTTTACAGCAGTGCCTGCACCTGCTGCACGATGCCCGTGATGATGGATTGCACGCCGATGGCCATGACCAGAAAGCCCATGATGCGCGACAGTGCGCTCATGCCCGACGCGCCCAGCAGTCGCCCCAGCCAGGGCGCCGAGCGCAGCACGAACAGCACGATGACGGCATTGAGCAGGATGACGGCCACGATGACGAGCTGGGCGGTGACAGCCGTGTATTCGGTGGCCCAGTTGATCAGCAGCGAAATGGATCCCGGCCCCGACAGCAGCGGCATGGCCAGGGGCGTGAACGAGATGTCTTCCTTTTCCATGGCTTCCTGCTTCACCTTCTTGTCGATGGCGCGCGTGCGGGCATAGTGGCCTGCCAGCAGACCGTAGCCCGACAACATGATGACGATGCCCCCGGCGATGCGGATGGCGTGCACGCCCAGCCCGAAGAAAGACAGGATGAGTTTTCCGCCGAGGAAGAAGGCCAGCAGGATGGCTGCAAACCAGATGCTGGTCTGGCGCGCCGTGCGTTGCCGGTCGGCCTCGGTGTAGTGGGGCGTCATGGCCAGATAGACCGGCACGGCACCTACCGGGTTCACGATGGTGAACAGCGAGGCCAGGGTGGCGATGAACAGGTCGAGCATGAGCAAAAGGCGTTTCCAAAATTGGCCGCAAAGAACAGCAAAATCCGACGATTTGCGCAAGCGCGAATTTTCCCCTTATGTGCACCAAACGAGCGCAAAAATTTCGCTCACGCTACGGCGCAAGGCCGCAACGATGCGCCACGTTTTTTTCAGGTGGAATCGGGTGAATCGGGTGAATCGGTGAAACCGGTTTTGAGTCCCCTGCAAAAAATGGTTGAGAGTGTAGCGTTGAGCGTTGAGGGTCTGAGTTTACAGTTTAAAGTTTAGTGTTTAAAGTTGACTACCATTTATTTATGAATGAAGCTTATGTGTCCATCGTCTATCGTCCATCGTCTATCG
>CAYNYN010000269.1:0-2123 GCA_964401445.1 uncultured Saprospiraceae bacterium
CCAAAATCCCGAAATTGGCACCGGACCAAACGCCCGCCACCATGACCAAGCCACTGGAAGACGACAAGCCCCCCATCCTGGGCTCGTGGAACCGGCTGTATGCCTTCGTGCTCATCCTGCACGCCCTCATCATCTTGCTGTTTTATATCTTCACCCGGGTATATTCCTGAGCCCTTTCCAAACACCCGACTGAAAATCTTGCCGGCACATGCAGCTTGTGGACTGGATCGTCATGGTGGGCACGCTGCTGTTCATCGTGGCCTATGGAGTGTGGAAGACGCGTAGTGTGAGCAGCGTGCGCAGCTACCTGCTGGGCGATCGCGACTTGCCGTGGTACACCATCGGCTTGTCGGTCATGGCCACCCAGGCCAGCGCCATCACCTTCCTGAGCACGCCCGGGCAAGCCTACGACGACGGCATGCGCTTCGTGCAGTTCTACTTCGGGCTGCCCATCGCCATGGTGATCCTGTGCATTTTCGTGCTGCCCATCTACTACCGGCTCGAGGTATATACGGCCTACGAATACCTCGAGCGCCGCTTCGACATCAAGACGCGGGCACTGACGGCCTTCTTCTTCCTCATGTCGCGCGGCCTGTCTGCCGGCATCACCATCTACGCGCCGGCCATCATCCTGAGCGACATCATGGCCTGGGATCTCAACTACACCATCATTGCCATTGGCTTCATCGTGATCTTCTACACCATGATGGGCGGCACCAAAGCCGTCAGCGTCACGCAAAAGCAGCAGATGATCGTCATCCTGACGGGCATGTTCATCGCCGCGGTGATCGTGGTGCTGCGCCTGCCGCAGGACGTGTCTTTTGGCGAAGCCGTAAGCATCGCCGGCAAGATGGGCAAGCTCAACGTGGTGGACCTCGAGTTCGATCTCCAGAACCGATACAACATCTGGTCGGGACTGCTGGGCGGCGTGTTCCTGTTCCTGTCGTATTTCGGCACCGACCAGTCGCAGGTGCAGCGCTACCTCTCGGGCAAGTCGCTGGCGCAGAGCCGGCTGGGCCTGTTGTTCAACGGCATCATCAAGGTACCCATGCAGTTCCTGGTGCTGTTCGTGGGCGTGCTGGTGTTCGTGTTCTTCCAGTTCACCAAGCCGCCTGTGCACTACAACGAGGCCAACCTCATCAAGGTCGAGCGCTCGGCCTGGGCCGGCGAGCTGCATGCCCTCGAGCAGGCCTTCGATCAGGTTTTCCATGAAAAAGAAGCCGCCATCCGACAGCTGGTGGCCGCCATCGACGCAGGCGACGAGGCGCGCATCGCCGCCCACAAGGAGCGCGTGGCACGCCTGGTCGAACGCGAAAAACAGATCCGTGCCGAGGTGGACAAGCTCGTGCTCACCGCCGACCCCCACGCCGACACCGAAGACAACGACTACGTCTTCATCACCTTCGTCACCAACTACCTGCCCGTGGGCCTGGTGGGGCTGCTGCTGGCCGTCATCTTTTCGGCAGCCATGTCGTCCATCTCGTCCGAGCTCAACGCCCTGGCCACCACCACCGTCATCGACTTCTACCGGCGGCTGCTGCGCAAGCACGAGAGCGACCGCCACTACTTCAATGCTTCCAAAATCTTCACCGTGGTTTGGGGCCTGATCGCGGTGGGCTTTGCGGCCTTCGCCTCGCTGTTCGAAAACCTCATCGAAGCGGTCAACATCGTGGGATCGATGTTCTACGGCGTCATCCTCGGCGTCTTCCTGACGGCTTTCTTTCTCAAGCGCATCACGGCCACGCCTGCATTCGTCGGCGCGCTGCTGGGTGAAGTCTGCGTGGTGACCATCTTCCTGCTCGACCACCATGGCCACATCCAACTCGGCTACCTGTGGCTCAACATGATCGGCTGCCTGCTGACCATGCTGTTCAGCTTCCTGCTGCAACCGCTGTGGCGCCACGAAGCCGTGAAGGCGTGAGCCGCCGAAAGCGGTGACTGAGCCGAGGCCGTTGGCCCCGATTTCGCGTCAGGGAAAAGACGTTACACTCGTTACGAGGTGGTTTGGAGAAATACCCCCGGTTTTTCAAAACCGCAGCTTTCAGGCGAAATCGTTCTGTCACAGAGTTTCACAGAGTACCCACAGAATTTCACAGAGACCTGGTGAAATCGGTCGAATCGGG
>CAYNYN010000269.1:2223-3760 GCA_964401445.1 uncultured Saprospiraceae bacterium
CCCCGATGCTCGGGGTCGGGACAGGCCGACCTTCGGGGCGGCGTATCAAAATCGAGGCGATAGCCGAGTCTCAACCGTCAGACCTGAGTCTACTGAAAAAAGTCAATGGACGAAGGACGATGGACGATAGACGATGGACATCCAAGCTAAATTCGTAAAATACTGTAAATCAACTTTAAACACTAAGCTTTAAACTTTAAACCAAAACCCTCAACGCTCAACCCTCAACCATTTCTTTGCAGGGGACTCTGCTCTGGATAAATCAGGTACGCCGCAGCCGCGCCATGTAGAAACCATCGAAGCCGAAGGTGTCGGGTCGCAGGGTTTGCTCGGCTTCCAGCTCGAAGGGCACGGGGCTGTGCTCGAGGAACCAGCGCACCTGCTGCTCGTTTTCCGAAGGCAGGATGCTGCAGGTGGCATAGACCAGCTTGCCCCCCGGCCGCACCATTTGGCAGTAGCGCATCAGCAGCGCGCGCTGCAGCTCCCGCACCTCTTCCACGAACTCGGGTCCCCGCTTCCACTTGGCATCGGGGTTGCGCCGCAGTACGCCCAGGCCGCTGCACGGCACGTCCATCAGCACGCGGTCGGCGCTTTCGCGCAAACGCTTGACGACCTTGTTGTTGGTCACCAGGCGCGGCTCCACGATGGACACCCCGGCACGGCGGGCACGCCGCTTCAGCTCGGACAGCTTCCAGTCGAACACGTCCAGCGCGATGAGGCGCCCCCGGTTCTGCATCAAGGCGGAAAGGTGCAGCGTCTTGCCGCCGGCGCCGGCACAGGCATCCACCACGCGCATGCCGGGCTTCACCTCGAGGAAGGGCGCCACCTGCTGCGAGGCGGCGTCCTGCAGCTCGAACCAGCCCTTGCGGAAAGGCTCGGTGCCAAAGAGGTTCTTCCGCTCGGTGACTTGCAGGCCGTCGGGGCACACGTCGAGCGGGCGCGTGCGGATGCCTTCCCTTGCGAGGGCCGCGGCCACCCGGGCCGGCTCGGCCTTGAGGCGATTGACGCGCAGCACCACCGGCGCCGGCTCGTTGAGGGCGTGCAGGATCGAGGGCCATGCCTCGCCCCATTCGGCCTGGCCGCGCTCGTCGAGCCAGTCGGGCACCGACTCGACGATGGCGCGCTGGTGCTGCACGGCCGCCAGCCGCGCCGCCACTTCATTTGCCGAAAGGCCGGAAAACTCGTCCCACTCGGGCAGCCGATACCCCTTCCACAGCCAGTACACGCCCAGCACCTGCCACCAGTCGTAGGCGTTGCGCGGCTCGATGCCGGCCAGGGCACACAGCAGGCGATACCAGCGCACCACGTCGTAGGTCGTCTCGGCCACGAACGCGCGATCGCGCGCGCCCCACTTGCGGTTGGCCCGCAGCACGCGCTGGATCACGCGATCGGCCTGACGATGGCTATCGCCAAAAATCTCCTGCAACACCTCGACGACGGCACGCACGAGGTTGGGATACAGACGGATGGGTTGCAAATTCACGAACACGTATTTGGAAAGGTATGCGAGATTCGACAACAAAGAAACGCGAAGAGG
>CAYNYN010000269.1:3860-5424 GCA_964401445.1 uncultured Saprospiraceae bacterium
CAGGTAGCCACCATGGCGGGGGAATATGCATTGGGCAGTACGCCAAAATTTTGTTTCCTGCCCCGATGAGCCTGCCGGTAGCCGTATTCGCAGCTCAACACCTGCCTGATTCTGTCTCCCACACGGGAAGCCAGCCACCTCCACAAGGGCCGCCCCAACAGCCAGTCCACAACCAGCAACGGCCACAGGTAGAAAAGCCAGCCCAGCGAATGGATCAAAGCGATGTTGCGGGCATGCACCAGCAATCGGCTGCAATACGCCGACTCGCCAGCACACAGCTCGTTCCAATCGCGCTCCTGGTTCGGCTGCGCTGCAAACTGCCAGAGGAAGGAAAAGGTGAAAGCGGATACATTGTGCAACACGGCATTCATGGAAGACTCGAGAAAAGCAACACCTGCCTTTGAATCATCTGTCCATTCGCCGTCTGAAAAGCAGTCCCGGCGTAGTTCATCGCGCAAGGCGTACAGCGCGAAACGCTCGGCATCGAGCAAGGTGGGGCGCAGCAAGACTTCCACGATGAAGTGCCAGACCGCGGCCAAAAGCAGGATGGGGAACAACACCGAAAACAACGCTTCCATAGACAGGATTTATTTTTTCTTCCGCCCTTTCGACGAAGGCAGCTTCCGCCTGGCCAGCAGCTCCTGCAGCTTCTTCTTCTCGTCGGAAAGGCGGTCAATCTCCGCGAGGTACTTCTTCCTGAGCCAACGCACGTGCAAAAGCCAGCCGCCAAGGGTCACAAACCACAAGGCCCATCCCCATATTGCATAATGCTCGAGCCATCTTTCGAGAAAACTGCCCGACACCCGCAGCAACACGACCAGCAACACGGACCAAAGGGCAAACAGCGGGAATTGTCCCCGGTCGATGGCTTTCATCGCCACGTCCCAAAAATTGGAACCTTTTTTCTTGCCGGCCATGCGCCTCGGGTTCGGTTAGCGGGTTCAGATGGTTATTCAAATGTACGCAAGGTTGAATGAACCCGCAACATTTTCAGCGCCAACACGAACGCGCTCAACAAAATTGCACGGACCGGCGCTGCCCTCCCGCAGTTTCACCGCTACCGGCACCTCAACACCCGCACGGGATCTTGCCCACCCTGCGGGCGTGGCGCCCCCCTTCGAACGGCGTGTCGAGGAAGATTTCGATGAGGGCGGCGGCCTTCTCGGGGCTGATGAAGCGGGCCGGCAGGGCGATGACGTTGGCGTCGTTGTGGCGGCGCGCCAGCGAGGCGATCTCCTCGTTCCAGCACAGGGCCGCACGCACCTGCTGGTGCTTGTTGACCGTGATGGCCACGCCGTTGCCGCTGCCGCAAATGACGATGCCCAGATCGGCCTTGCCGCTGTCGATGGCTTCCCCGACGGGGTGCACGAAGTCGGGATAGTCCACCGACTCTTCCGAATCGGTGCCGAAGTCGAGCACCTCGTAGCCCCGCTTCTCGAGGATTTGCAGGGCCACGCGTTTCAGCGGGAAGCCCGCGTGGTCGCAGCCGATGGCTATGGTTTTTACAGACATGATTCGGTTCTTTTGAAAAGACGCCCTGCGTGGAGCGAAATTCATTTCGCCC
>CAYNYN010000270.1:0-5421 GCA_964401445.1 uncultured Saprospiraceae bacterium
TGAGCTGCGGCGCCTTTGCGGTGGGGCAAGCAACCAGTGATGGCTACCACTTGATCTCCACCGGTTCGGTTTCCTTGAACAGGGGCATGGTCAGCTGATTGACCTTGTCCTTGAAGTCCTTGTAGGGCCCTTCGAGGAAGTCGTTGACCTGCTGTACGGCTTCGGCCGTTTTCTTGCGGGCCAGGTCCATGCTGATGCGCGCGTTCTGGTTGGGTGGCCCGTCGGATGCCTCGATGTAGCGAGCGGCCTGCCACAGGTAGGTCACCACCGTTTCGGGCTGGCGGTTGATGCCTTTTTCCTCTTTGGGTCCTACGAACAGCACTTCGAGTGAATCGAGCTTCTCGTTCAATGATTTGATCTCCTTGCCCAATTCTTTTTTCGTGCTGTCGGGGAGGAAGCTGATGCTCTCCTTCACCACGCCGAGCGACTTGCGGGCGTCGCCGATGCGCTTCCATGCGGTGTTGGCCGTTTCGGCCACGTCTTTCAATTGCATGTAGGTTTCGAGCTGTGCTTCCTTGCGTGCGCGGTCGTAGGGCAGGCGCGGATCGGGATGTACGGTGACCATGGTCGAGTCGCGCCATTTGCGGAAGCTGACGATGACCTTGTAGGTGCCGGGCAGCACTTCCGGTCCCGAGGGCGTGCCCCATTCCGGGCGACGCTTTTGCCGGCTCGGAAATTCCACCCCGTCGCGCGTGAGGTTCCAGGTGATGCGGTTCATGCCGGTGTCTACGCGCGCGGTGAAGGTGCGGATGGTGTCGCCCGCCTCATCGAGTACCTGTACCTTGACGCGCGGGGGACGCTGCGGCCGTTCCGCTTTTTTCTTTTCTGCGGCAGCAGGCTTTTGTTGCGCCGATTCGGGTGCAGCTGCCTGGGCCGTCGCTTCAGCTTTCTTTTTCCCTTTGCGCTTGCCCTTCTTTTTGGCGGAAGCCGGCTCGGGCGTTTCTTCGGCCTGGTCCTTTGTGGGCTTGGGTTTCACGTAAACCGAATCCTTGTTGAGCCAGACGGTGAGCAGCGCCCCCGACGGGCGGTTGTCGCCCACGAACATGCCATCGCCGGTGAAGCGCACCCCTTCCACCGAGCGGTACTCGGCCAGGTAGGCGTCGGGTGCCTCGAAGGTGGCCAGGGCTTTCTCGAGCACTTTCCCTTTCGTGCGCGCCAATTCGCGCAGCGGCCGGATGTCGTCGAAGATCCACGCGGCGCGCCCGAAGGTGCCGATGATGAGGTCGCCCTCACGCGGGTGGATCTGCAGGTCGGCCACCTGCACGCTGGGGAGTCCCTTGTCCCACTTCTGCCAGTGCTTGCCGAAGTCGAGGCTGAAGTACAGGCCGTCGTCGGCGCCGAGGAAGAGCAGCTCGGGCACTTCGGGATCCTGGACGATGGACAGCACGAAGCTGCCGATCTGGCTTTCGTCTGCGATGCGCGTAAAGGTCTGGCCATAGTCGTTGGTGTAGTAGGCCATGGGGCGCCAGTCGTTGCGGCGGTAGTTGTTGACGACGACGAAGGCCTCGGCGGGATTGTAGGTCGAGGCGCGAATTTGCGGGATCCAGCTGCCGGCCGGGCAGTCGGGCAGGCGATCGGCCAGGTTGGTCCAGGTCTTGCCGCCGTCGCGCGTCAGTTGGAGGTTGCCGTCGTCGGTGCCCACCCAGATCAGGTTGCTGTCGAGCGGGCTGGGGGCGATGGCGATGATGGTGGTGAAGTTTTCGGCGTTGGTGACGTCGGGGGTGAGGCCACCCGAGGTGCGGCTCTCCTGCTGCTTGATGGTGTCGTTGGTCGTCAGGTCGGGCGAGATGATCTGCCAGGTGTCGCCGCAGTCGGGCGAGTAGTGCAGGAACTGGCTGCCGAAGTACACCCCGCACGGATGGAAGGGGTCTTGCGCGATGCCGGCGTTCCAGTTGAAGCGCAGCTCGATGCCGTCGGGATGGACGGGCTTGACGAATTTCATTTTGCCGGTGATGCGGTCGATGAAGGCCACGTTGCCGCCCTGTGACATGGCGTAGACGTATCGGCTGTCGTCGGGCTTGAAGACCACGTCGAAGCCATCGCCGAAGAACACCTCCTGCCAGTCGGAATTGCGGATGCCGCCGCGTTTCCACACCTGGCTGGGGCCTACCCACGAGCCGTTGTCCTGCATGCCGCCGGCCACGTGGTAGGGGATGTCGTTGTCCACGCTGATGTGGTAGAACTGCGCCAGCGGCAGGTTGTCGATGAACTCCCAGTGCTGGCCGCCGTCGCGCGTGATGGCCAGGCCGCCGTCATTGCCTTCGATGATGTAGCTCGGGTCGTCGGGATGGATCCAGAAGGCGTGGTGGTCGGGGTGGATCTTCCAGCCGAGAAACTGTTGCCAGTCCTCGCCGCCGTCCTGCGACCAGTTGATGACCGAGAACAGGCTCCACACGCGGTTCTCGTTTTTCGGATCGACGAAGATGTCGGAGTAGTAGAAAGGCCGGTTGCCGATGTCTTTCGTGGCGGTCTTTTTCCAGGTATGGCCGCCGTCGGTGCTCTTGTAGAACGCGTTTTCCTTGGCCTCGACGATGGCGTACACGATGTTGGGCTTCGAGGGGGCGATGGCCAGGCCGATGCGTCCGAGCGGGCCTTTCGGCAAACCGTCTTTCTCGGTGATGCGCACCCAGGTCTCGCCGGCGTCGTAGCTGCGGTAGAGGCCCGAGCCCTCGCCGCCCGAGCGGAAGGTCCAGGGCTTGCGCTGGTATTCCCACATGGCGGCGAAGAACTTGTTGGGGTTCTGCGGATCGACGACCAGATCGGCGCAGCCCGTCAGGTCGTTGACGTAGAGCACCTTGCGCCACGTCTTGCCGCCGTCGGTGGTCTTGTACACCCCGCGTTCTTCATTCGGGCCCCAGGCCGAGCCCAGTGCCGCCACCAGCACCGTGTTGGGGTCGTCGCGGTGGATGATGATGCGGTGGATGGTCTTGGTGCCTTCGAGGCCGACGCGCTTCCAGGTGCGGCCGCCGTCGATCGACTTGTACAGGCCGTTGCCGCTGTTCTGCGAGTTGCGCGGGTTGCCTTCGCCGGTGCCCACCCAGATCTCGTCGGGGTTCTTCTGGTTGATGGCAATGGCGCCGATCGACTGCGTGCCGGCCTCGTCGAAGATCGGCTCCCAGTCGATGCCCCCGCTGGTGGAGCGCCACACGCCGCCCGAAGCGGTACCCACGTAGATGATGTCGGGATCGGCCAGCACCACGTCGATGGCCGTCACGCGGCCGCTCATGCCGGCCGGACCGATGTTTCTGATTTTGATGTTCTTGAACTGGTTCAGGTCGATCTGCTGGGCCGTGAGCGAAGGCAGCACGAACAGCACGGCCAGCCAGAGGATGAGGTAGTTTTTCGTTTGCATAGCACTTGTTTTTTGAGAAACAATCGGGTGATGGGCGAATATACCCCAGACTACGTGGTTTGGGAAAGAATGTGGTTGGGGGATTGTCGGGAATCAGAGCGATGATGTTTTCCGATGATCGGTACAGGCGCCGCAAAGGTGCGGCACTGCCTGAGGGTTCGGAATGCGCGGCCCACGGTAGGAAGCGATCAGGAACGGGCGATGGGCGTTTCTTCTTCCTGTTGCTGGCGTTTCCACAGGCGGGCGTAATAGCCATCCTGCTGCAGGAGCGTCTGGTGGGTACCTTCCTGCACGATGCGGCCGTGTTCGAGCACGATGATCTTGTCGAAGTCGATGCTGGTGAAGATGCGGTGGGTGATGATGATCGCCGTCTTGTCGGCCAGCGCTTGCTGCAGATACCCCAGGATCTGGTGCTCGGTGCGCGTGTCCACGGCCGAGAGCGAGTCGTCGAAGATGAGCAGTTCGGGGTCCTTGATCAGGGCGCGGGCGATGGCCACGCGTTGTTTCTGTCCGCCCGAGAGGGTGACGCCCCGCTCGCCGATGAGCGAATCGAATCCCTGGGGAAACTGCATGATGTCGTCGTACACCGCAGCGTGTTTCGCGGCTTCGATGATCTCTTCTTCGGTGGCGTCGGGTTTGCCGAAGGCGATGTTGTTGCGGATGGTGTCGCTGAACAGGAAGCCATCCTGGGGCACGTAGCCCGTGCGGCGGCGCAGGTTGTACAGGTCGTGCTGGCGCAGGTCGCGACCATCGACGAGGATGCGCCCTTTGGTGGGGTCGTACAGGCGTACCAGCAGGTTGGCCAGGGTGGTCTTGCCCGAGCCGGTATGCCCGAAAATGGCCACTTTCTGTCCGGGCCGTATTTCCAGGTCGATCTGGTCCAGCGCCTCGATGCGGGAGCCGGGATAGGTGAAGGACACGCCTTCCAGCACCAGATGGCCCCGGATGGGGCGCGGATCGTGTACCGTATTGACGATGGCCGGCTGCGTGTGCAGCACCTCGTTGATGCGGCTCTGCGAGGCGGCCGCCTGCTGGATGATCGAGGTGATCCAGCCCAGCGCCGTCACCGGCCAGGTCAGCTTGCTCACGTAGATGACGAACTCGGCGATGTTGCCGGGCGTGATGGCACCCTGTGCCACCTGAATACCGCCGATCCACACGGTCAGCACGGTGGAGAAGCCGATGAGCACGACCATAAGCGGATGGAACAGGGCGTCCACGCGGGCCAGCTCGAGCGACTTGTCCTTGTATGCCTCGCTTTCGCGGGCAAAAAGCTGACCCATCGCGCTTTCCTGCACGTACGACTTGACGACCCGGATGCCCGAGTACACTTCCTGGGCCAGCGCGTTGAGCTTGCCGAGCTGCTTCTGGATGACGGCGCTCTTGGTGTTGATCAGGTGGCTGACGTAATAGATGGAAATGGACAGCAGGGGCAGGGGCAGGAGGCTGTACATCGTCAGGCGGGGCGAGACCGAGATCATGGCCGTGACCACCATCACGAACAGCGTCACCAGGTTGATGCCGTACAGCAGGCCCGGCCCCAGGTACATGCGCACCTTGCTCACGTCTTCGGTGATGCGCGCCATCAGGTCGCCCGTCTTCTGGCGCGTGTAGAACGACTGGTCGAGCTCTTCGTATTTTGCGAACAGCTCCTTGCGCAGGTCGTACTCGATCAGACGCGACATCACTACGATGGTCTGCCGCATCAGGTACATGAACAGGCCCATGATGACGGCCAGCACCAGTACGAGGAAACCGAAGAAAAGCAGGGTCTGTCCAAGGATGGAGAAGAAGCGATCCTGCAGCGCGAACCCTTCCGTCAGCCGGTACAATTCGATGTTCTGGACCACGAGGTCGAGCCCTTCACGGATCATCTGCGGCTGGAGCACCCCGAAATAGTTGGACAGGCTCACGAAGAGGATGCCCAGCAGCAGCCGCCATTTGTACTTGACGAAGTACTTGTTCAGATATGCAAGCTCTTTCAAGGTCCGTCGGGTTGCGTGATTTTACGAGCTGCGAAGGTATCGCCTTTCGGCAAATGTCGTGATATCTGCAAAAACGTAACACGT